>JAMCYY010000047.1:525-5573 GCA_023473205.1 Patescibacteria group bacterium | reverse complement strand
CTTCTGTCAAGAGGTGAAATTGTCCGGACTTAACTTCGATAAAATCAATCCTGTCGCCATTTTTAATCCCGATAAAGTCAATTGGTTGTCCTAAAGGAATAATCCGGTCATAGTCATAACGAAGTTCAGCATAAGTCAAAAGTTCTGCCATCTTGCCTTTTTGGGGATTAATCGAACCTTGGACAGTTTGTAAGACTTTAGCAGGCAGTTCTTGAACTCCTTTGTAGAGGTCAATTAAATCCGTGGGGATGTCTGCTGGTTTCCTACCATGTAATCTGCCAATCAGGTAGGTAATTATAAAAAGCAAAGTAACTATTCCAATAACCCACCAGTTTATGTTTTGCATGAAAATTACTTTTCCACAGTGGGCTAGATTATACTACATAACTTATTAAACATTAGCTTTATTAATAGGGGGTGTGGATATGTTGGAAACTAATTTTTTTAAGTTCAACTTTTGGGAAAAATTTGTGTTGGCGGGTAGTGGATTTTTAGTGGATAACTTGTGGATAAATGGCTTTACCTTGTGGATAAGTTTTGTTTAACTTCAATAAACATTCTTTGTACCTCCCTATCTTTTAGAACCAGCTCTTTAATTTTATCCCTTGCGTGCATGACAGTGGTGTGATCACGTCCTCCTAGAATTTGTCCAATCTTTTCCACAGTCATCCCCAATTCTTCAGACAGTATGTACATAGTAAAATGCCTAGGCAGGACTAGTCCTTTTTGTCTTTTTGGCCCGGTCAGCTCCTTTGAGGTTATATTAAAATAATTACAGATAGTTGATATGACATCGTTGTGGGTAAGGGTAAGTAGCTTTTTAGGAGATTTACCTAAATGGGAAGCTATATTTTCTACAGATGCTTCTAAGTTTTTAGCTTTTAGAGTTTGCAAAATTTGCATTAATTTTCCTTCCAGCTCTCTAATGCTTGATTCTTGAGAAGTTGCGATTAATTTTAGAGAGTCCTCGGGCAGCATATTCCCCCACTCGGCAGATTTTGCCCGAAGGATCGCCACTCTGGTATCTAAGTCGGGTGTTTGGATATCAACCATGAGTCCTCCGGCGAAACGGCTTCTTAGGCGATCTTCAAGTTTAGCGATTTCTTGAGGGGGCCTGTCTGAAGTTAAGATCATTTGAGAGTTTTTAGATTGAAGCTCATTAAATGTGTGGAAAAACTCTTCTTGCACCCCTTCCCTTCCGGAGAAAAACTGGACATCATCTATAAGCAGGATTTGAGCAGATCGGTATCTGTTTCTGTGATCAATCATTTTATGGTTTTGAATTGCACTTATGTAATCATTTAGGAACTTTTCCGAGGAACAATAAATTACCTTAGCGCCGGGGTTTTTTTTAAGGATGGCATTGCCGATACCAAGCATTAAGTGGGTTTTTCCTACACCTGTTCCTCCATAAATAAGAAGGGGGTTATAGGAGGTCCCGGGGTTTTGCACGACTGCTTGGGCTGCTGCAAAGGCTACATTATTGGAGGGACCAACCACAAAGTTTTCAAGAGTGAATTTTGGATTCAAATAAGCATTTTGAGGTTGTTGGGTAACTTGGAAAATACCCGCCTCCTCTTGTTGCGAAGGGAGCTCTGTTTTTTTAACAGTAAATTCAATCTTGACTGGTTTTCCCAGAAGCTTTTCAAAGGTATTTTCAATTAAAGGCCGATGTCTTTGGCTTAAAGTCGCAACAATAAAAGCTGATGAGGTGGCCAGTACTACTCTATCTTCATTTACAGATTCAAGTAGGGTTTGGGAAAAGAAAGTTTTAAAGTTAGCCGCGCTGATATTAGATTTGACTTCCTCCAAAAATTTATGCCAAAGCCTTAAGTTTTCCATGTTGAAAAGTTATCCACAATTTAATTTAGAAGAGCGATCTTCGCAAGATAGCTTAAATATTAAGAAATATATCAATATTTCGCTCCGCTCAATACAAGCATTGTAATCTAGGCGTAATTTTAGTAAACTTACCCAATATGCCAAAGAGAACGTACCAGCCTAAGAAGTTGAAGAGGCAAAGAAAGCATGGTTTTTTATCAAGAATGGCCACTAAAGACGGGGCCAAGGTGTTAAAAAGACGCAGACAAACCGGAAGAAAGCGTCTGACAATTTGACCTCTCAATGCTTCCCAAAACTAAAAGACTGAATCTTTCGACTGACTTTAACTGGGTCAGATCCGGCAAGTCAATATTTGCCCCCCATTTCAAGTTATTTTTAAGATCTGGAGATAATAAGGTAGCTAAAGTAGGAGTAGCAATCAGCTCAAAAAATTTCCCCAAAGCAACAATGAGGAATAAAGCTAAAAGAGTGATGTTTGCGGCTTTTGAGGAAGCGTATGAAGATTTGCCAAAGAATTTGAATATCATTGCCCTTCCCAAACAGGGGGTGGATAAGGTAAAATCAGAAGATCTTAAAAAGGAAATTAATCAAGCTTTAAAAGAAATAATCAAATGAAGCAAGCCGTGATTTTTTTAATTGATCTCTATAGTAATTTTTTCTCTTTAGATAGAGGGATGCTTTCCTTGCTGGTGCCAGGAGGCGCTTGCCGCTACTCTCCCACCTGTTCTCAATATACACGAAGCGTAATACTAAAGTACGGACTTAAAAAAGGCCTGGGTCTAGGCATAAGGAGACTTTTAACGTGCCGTTAATCAAGCTTTTGGGAGATATCTTTAATTTGTTTTTTCTGCAGCCGATTATTAATTTGGTGGTTTTAATCATCTATCTTTTGCAGTCCGCCCATATCCCAGGCGCTTTGGGTTGGGCAATTATCATGTTGACAGTAATTATTGGTTTGATCACCTGGCCTTTCAAATCATCTCAAATACGCACTACCAAAAGGCTTAATGAAAAAATGCAGGAGCTTAAACCCCAGATTGAAGCTTTAAAACAAAAGTACGGTTCAGATAAAATGGGCTTTAATCAAGCACAGGCAGCTCTCCTTAAAGAACATGGTGTCAATCCGGCAGCCGGCTGTCTGCCTTCCCTATTGCCGATTCTTTTGATAATCCCGCTTTACCAGGTAATTTTTGCTTTTTTTGAGGGAGCTAAGGGTTTGGATAAAATCAATTATTTCCTCTACTCTGCTTCCTGGCATCTTAAATCCCTGCCTGATCTGCACTTTTTTGGAGTTAATTTGGCTGCCAAGCCTTCGGAATTCGGTAAAGTCGGATTGGCAGTGCTGGCAATACCTGTAATCACGGCTGCCCTAACCTTTATTCAGTCTAAAATGATGGCGCCTGTTAAAGTAAAACACTTTAAGACTGATTCGTTAACAGAGGAGAAGGAAAAAGAAAAAAGTGAAGATATGACCCAGGCCATGCAGTCTCAAATGACTTACATGATGCCTTTGATGGTTGGCTATATTTCCTTCTCCTTTCCAATAGGGCTTGCAATTTATTGGAATACGCTTACAATACTGGGTATCATTCAGCAGTATCTTATTGCCGGATGGGGAGGGTTAGCCAGTTTTATAGGGAAACCCAAGGTTGAAAGTACTAAAGTAAAAATCGAAAGGAAATAATTGTGGAAGAACAACTATCTGAAGTATTAGATAATTTATTAGGCTTGCTTCTTTTGGAAGGGAGCTATGAGATTGAAGAAACAGAGGAATCGGTCAATGTTTTGATTGAAACAAAAGATGCGGGAAGACTTATTGGTTTTCGGGGCGATTCTTTGGAGGCGCTTCAGTTAATTGTCAATCAGATGATTTTTCGAAAGATGGGATTTTCCGCGAAAGGTGAATTGGCTCCTAATCAAAAAAGGGTGATTTTAGATGTTGAAGGCTGGAGAAAACAAAAAGAGGAAGACTTAAGACAGCGGGCAAAAGAGTGGGCAAATCAAGTGCTGGAAACCGGCAAAGAGTTGGAACTTGAGCCTTTGCCTGCCTGGCAAAGAAGGATTGTCCATATGGTGGCTGGTGAGACAGAAGGATTATCGACTGAAAGCATTGGCGAAGGTAGAGATAGGCACATTGTAATTAAACTCAAAACTCAAATGGCTTCGAAAGACGAAACTACCTCTGGTAGCACAAATGTCGAATCTAAAGAGCCTGAAGTCAAAAGTGAAGAAGATTGAAAGTATTCTTCTTTTTTTTAACCCTGCTTTTTCTTCCAACTCAACTAGGCAAACATTTTTGGCCTCCATTTAGCCATGTATACTCTTTAGGGATTGATTATCTGTCCCCGACGATTTATTTCTGGGATTTATTGGCGATTAGTTTACTGATTGTCTTTATTTATCAAAAAAAATTTGTTAATAAACTGGCGCTTAACCTTTTTTTACTTTTTATCTTAGCCAACGTTTTATCCCTTTTTCCTATTTTTGGTCAGGTCGGAGGCGGCCAAAGCATTAATTTCGGGGCCGGACTGGTAAGGCTGGAACAATTTATTGTTGCCGGATTATTTGGAGTTTATCTGGCAGCCGTGATTATTTGGAGTTTATCTGGCTAGCATAGATATTGTAAAACATAGGTTTATTATTTTTTATGCCCTGCTTCTTTCGATATTTTTCGAATCTGTCTTAGCTTTAGGGCAATTTTTAGCAGGCCATACTTTAGGCTTTTGGATTTTAGGAGAAAGAACTTTTTCTCTCTCCACCCCTGCTATTGCTACCTTTGATTTTCAAGGAATGTTGTTTTTGCGGCCTTATGCCACCTTCCCTCACCCTAACATCCTGGCAGCTTTCCTGCTGATTGGCCTACTCCTTCTTTTTCTCCTTTCTCAAAAGAGTAGATATCAAATCAGAAGATCTGTTCTCGGTGTGGTTTCTCTGGTAACAGCTTCAGCCATTTTTTTAACAGTTTCTCGGACAGTATTGGTGGCAAGTTTTTCAATCTTAATTTTTTTACTAAAAAACAAAGGGTTTGCTTTATTTTCGAAAAAGATTTTAGCTTTGGGGCTATTTTTTATAGGAGTAATGTCCCCTTTTTTATACACCAGGTTTAGCGCAATCTTTAGTTTTGACAACCTAACTCTTTTAAGAAGGGAGGAGCTGGCAGAAGTAGCCCTGAATTTATTTGCCAAAAACCCTTTGTTTTTTAGTAA
>JAMCYY010000047.1:0-515 GCA_023473205.1 Patescibacteria group bacterium | reverse complement strand
TTGGCGTGGGGCTGAATAATTTTATTCCTGCTGCAGCCGACCAGTTACTGGTTGGTCCAAGCCGGTTTTTGCAGCCCGTGCACAATATTTTTTTATTGCAGCTTTCTGAAACAGGATTGTTAGGGTTGTTGGGGCTTTTAGGGTTAATCAGTTTGCCGATTTGGATCTTAATTAAAAGAAGAAACTTTGCAGCTAAGTTTTTGATTGCTGTCTGGGTAATAATATTTTTTTTGGGGTTATTTGACCACTATTTTTTAACACTACCCCAAGGTTACCGGCTGCTTTTTTTAGTTTGGGGTTTAAGTTTTGGCTTGTCTGAAGATTTAAATCAGTCTAGAATAAATTAGTGGACAAGGTTTTAAAGATATTCAATCAGACTTCTTGGCAGCTTTTAGGTAAATTGATCACTTCCCTCTCCACGATTGTCATTTTAGGTTTGATTACCAGGAGTTTTGGCGAAACAGGTACAGGTTTGTTTACCTTAACTCTGGCTTATCTGGGTTTTTTTGCCCTGG
>JAMCYY010000091.1 GCA_023473205.1 Patescibacteria group bacterium | reverse complement strand
TAGTTAAAACTTCAGTTAAAGGATAATTTTCCATGGCAATCACTGCCGTCATAATTTTAGTCAATGAGGCGGGGAAAAGTCTTAAATCCGGATTTTTCTGGTATAAAACAGCTAAAGAATTAAAATCAACCACAATCGCGGCTTGACCAGATATTTCAGGCGAAGGAAAAGCATTTCTATTAACAGGATATGGGACCGGAGTTGGCAGAAGTTCCCGAAAACCAAGAACTTTTTGTTTTTGCAAATTTTTATTAGGGGCAATGACCAAAAGACCGAAGAAAAAGAAAAAAATTAAAGAAAAAATTTCAATACCGACCAACAAATGAAGTTGATTTTTTTTCAACCAAAAGAAAAAGGAGGCAGGAAATTTCATTTTTGTAAAAATTTAAGCTTCTTTTTTAGGTAAACGAAAGTCTATTCTTTCCATATCCCTGGGAAATAAACTTGCTTCACGAATATTTTCCAAATCCAGGAGTTTCATCGTAGAACGTTCCAGACCATAAGAAAATCCGCCATGAGGCGGCATCCCGTACTCAAACGCTTGAAGGTACATTTTAAAGTTTTCCGGATTCATGCCTCTTTCTTTTATCACCGCCACCAGCTCATTATATTCATGGATCCTTTGTGAACCACTGCTAATCTCCAAGCCCTTGTAAAGGAGATCATAACTCAAACTATATTCCGGATTTTCCGGGTCTGGCATGGTATAAAAAGCTCTTTTCTTTGTGGGGAAGTGGGTAATGACTATTAAATCAGAATTGTATTTTTCCCTAGCCCAAAGAGAAATTTCTTTCTCATCTTCCGGCATTAAATCTTTTTCTTGTTGATGATCAATCCCCGTCCTTTCAAAAATAATTTGCTGAGCTTCCCTCATGGTCAGCCGGGGAATTTTCCCTTCCACCAAACTTGGCGCTACTCCCAAAAATTCTAATTCCTTAGTGCATTTTTTTTGGGCGTAAGCAATGGTCTTAGCAAAAGTTTTCCCCAACAAGAAAACGAGTTCGTCAAAATCAACAAAACCAATTTCACAGTCCATTTGGATTGATTCACAAAGATGGCGTGTGGTCACTGAGGGTTCGGCTCGATAAATATGGGAAAAAAGGAAAACTTTTTCAAAAATTCCAACCATTATTTGTTTGTAAAGTTGGGGGCTTTGAACCATAAAAGCTTCACAATTAAAGTAATTAAACCTGAAAACCTGGGCACCCCCTTCAGTGGAAGAAGCGGAAATTGTCGGTGCAAAAACTTCAGTGCAGCCAATTTCCTTAGCTGCCTGGTGAAATCCTTCAGCAATTGCTTCTTGGGCTTTAAAAATAGCCTGGATCCGAGGATGTTTAAGGGTTAAAGCCCGATAATCTAAAAGTACCGGTAAACCAATATTTAAATCTTCAGTGCCCGTGTCAAAAGGCAATTCTTTAGCTTTTGCTAAGACCTTTATTTCTTTGGCTTCAACTTCAACTTTACCTGTCGGTAACTTGGGGTTAATTAATTTTTCCGGCCTTTCTTTAACCAAGCCTTTTATCTCAACAACCCATTCCGGCCTTAAATCTTTCGCGTCTTTTGCGTCTACAAAAACTACTTGAACTAAGCCAGTCCGGTCACGCAAATCAATAAAAATAATTTTGCCGTGGTCGCGCCGCGTATTTACCCATCCTTGAAGAGTTATTTCCTGGCCAATTTTTTGCGGAGTTTCAATGGCTAAAGTTCTTTCCATATGAGCTTGATTTTACAACTTCTATCCTTGTAAATCAAAGTCTTACAAGGTAATTAAGTCTTAGTATAAATTTAACTTTTAATTCTTTTTTGAATTCCTCGCCTGGCGGTCTGGGTAACTACAAACCTTAACCATTTTTCTGAAGGTTTACTGCCATCTTTTTTAATAATATTGACCAAGTCACCGCTTTTTAACTTAAAATCCAAAGAAACCATCTTGTTATTAACAATTGCCCCCCTGGCTTCATCCCCAAGCTTGCTGTGTACGCTATAAGCAAAATCCACCGGTGTTGCCCCTTGGGGCAAATCATAAACATCGCCATTTGGAGAAAAAACAAAAATTCGATGGGCAAAGCCGTCAAATTTCAAAGTCTCTAAAAATTCTTTTGAGTCAACCATCTCTTTTTGCCAAGCCACTAATCGCTTGACCCAAGACAATTTTTCATCAGGGGCAAAAAAGCCTTTTTCTGTTTTTTCATCACTAACCCTTGGTTTTGATTTTTGGGAAGAATAATACCAATGGGCGGCAATCCCGTTCTCGGCTTGTTCATGCATTTCAAAAGTCCGGATTTGCACTTCCAAAATCCGGCCTTTCAATGAAAAAACAGTCGTATGCAAAGAACGGTAACCATTAGGTTTGGGTTGGGCAATAAAATCAGAAACGCCTTTGGCTGGTACTGGCTTCCATTTAGAATGAACGACTCCCAAAGCACCATAGCAATCTTTAACTGAATCAACCAATATCCGCATCGCTACCAAATCATAAATTTTATTAATATCCTTATTAATTTCCGGACGCAAAAGTTTGCACCAAAGGCTATAAAGATGTTTGGGCCGTGAAGAAATTTTTGCCCGAATTCCTTCCTCGGCCAGTTCTTTATAAATTTCCCTGGTCGCGTCTTTCAAAAATTCTTCAGTCTTTTTATAATATTCTTTAGTATAGTTAACCAGCCAACAATATTCTTTGGAAAAAAGATAAGGAAAAGCCAAATCTTCAAGACTGCCTTTCATTTCCCCCATACCCAACCTCTCGGCCAAGGGGGCGTAAATATCGAGCGTCTCTTTGGCATTTTTAATTTGCCGCTCTTTAGACAAATATTGTAAGGTCTGCATATTGTGAAGCCGGTCTGCCAGTTTAACAATAATGACCCGGATGTCTTTAGCCATGGCCAAGATCATCTTGCGTAAATTTTCTACAAATTCTTCTTCTTTAGCCTCACCTAAGGGAATCTCGCCGACTTTAGTCACACCATTAACTAAGTCCGCGATTTCCGTGCCGAATTCCTTGACTAAATCCGTAAATTTAATATTGCCATCCTCTAAAGTATCATGAAGCAGACCAACAACAATAGAAGTAGTGTCAAGCCGGTAGTCAGCTAAAATATTAGCTACCGTTAAAGGATGAACAATGTAAGGCTCTCCTGATTTGCGTTTTTGTCCCTGGTGAACCAAGTCAGCAAAATCAAAAGCTTTACGGATAAGAAGGCAATCCGCTTCGGGACTATATATCTGAACTTTAGTAATAATATCTTTAATTTCCATTGATATCTTTAACTTTTAGTTCTACTTTTTTCTCATTATTCCACTCATTTAAAGAAAGGGCATAAGCCACTTTTACTTTTTGACCAAGAGAAAGATTAGCGGCTACCTTACCTTGATTAAAGGCAATTGCCGAAAAAAATTTATTTGGAAAAGATTTATTTAGTGTGCCATCAATTAAGGTTAATTTTAAATGTTTACCTTCACTGCCTACTAAACGAAAATCTCTGATAATCGCCTCACAAAAAAAAATCGGCTCAGGATTACCTAAACCAAAAGGACTCAGACTTTGCACTTCTTTCCATAAGGATAAAGAAATTCCAGATAAAGGTAATTCTAAATCAACCTTCAAACTTTTTTCCAAAATATCCGGGGTGATTAATTTTTCCGCCACTTCTAAAAGTTTATTTTTTAGAATTTCAATTTTTGTTGTCTCGACGGTAAAACCAGCCGCCATCGGGTGTCCGCCAGCATCAACTAAAAGGTCAGTTTGCGAACGAATTGCTTCAATAATATTAAAGCCAGAGATAGAACGGGCAGAAGCTTTTGCATAAACTTCACCAATTGAAAGGACAATTGCCGGACGGTAGAATTCTTCGACCAACCTACCAGCCACTAAACCAATAATCCCCTGGTTATAAGTTTCATGGCCAAGAAACAAAAGTTTTTGCATTTCCATTCCCCGCAGAATCTCTTTTGCATGAAGGGCGGTTTCTTCAGTTAAAGCCTGTCTTTCTTTATTCGTAAGCCCTAATTTACTAGCCAAGTCTTTTGCTTGGTCAGCTTTTGAAGTACAAATAAGGCGCAAGGAATCCAAGGCGTGCTCCATTCTTCCCATAGCATTTAGCCGGGGAGCAATGATAAAACCAACTTCATAAGTGCCAATTTCTCTTTTTTTTATCCCGGCTTCCTCAAAAATTGACAAAAGACCAGGACGGTTAGTTTGATTAAGAGCTTCAAGGCCATCTTTAACAAAACTGCGGTTTATTCCCAAGAGCGGTTCTAAATCAGCAATCGTCGCAATGGCAACGAGATCGAGATAAGAACCGTCGACTGCTTTCAGCCTACTGTCTACTGTAGTCAGCTCTCTGGCAACAAACCAGGCAATCGCTGCCGCGCAAACTTTGTCAGTATGCACAATGGCTTCGCAATCTGGTAATTCTTTCCCGGGTTGATGATGGTCACAAACAATGACATCAACCCCTAATTCTTTGGCATATTTAATTTTTTCATTGCCAACAATCCCATGATCAACGGCAATAATCAAACCTAAATTTTTAATTTTTAATTTTAAATTTTTAATTGAGTTTTCATTTAAGCCATAACCTTCATTCACTCTTTCAGGAATATAAGGCAAAACATTTTTTGTCAATTTATATAAAGTTTCCCATAGAATTGCCGTGGCACAAATTCCATCGGCATCATAGTCACCATAAACAATAATCCCTTCATCTTCTTCAATTGCCTTTTTAATTCTTTTTAAAGCTTTCTCTATTTCTTTTTGGTCAATACCCAAATCTTGGGCAGTAAATTTTTCCGGATGTTTAGAATTTAAAAATTCTTCAATCTCTTTTTCTGTTTTTAAGCCACGGTTTTCCAAAAGTTTTTCAATCACTTCCTTATTCGTGTAATCAGTGGTTTTATTTAATATTTTCCATTTCATAAATAACAAGATAGCAAGCTATCAAGATAACAATTAAATATAAACTAATGTTATAATTTTACCATGAGACAAGCTTTAACCCAAGAACTTTCCGAAAAAATCCCGAAACCTGTTTTTTCTATTTTCAAAACTTTTCAAGAAGCAGGAAAAGAAATTTATTTGGTTGGCGGTGGAGTTAGAGATCTTTTTTTAAACCGGCCGATTCATGATGCGGATTTCACCACCAATGCCACCCCAGAAGAAATCCAAAAATTACTGCCTGACAGCTTTTATGATAACGCTTTTGGCATTGTGGGGGTAATTGTTAAAACCGAAAAAGGCGAGGAGAAGTATGAAATTACTACTTACCGAACTGAAACAAGTTATTCTGATCACCGGCGGCCAGATAAAGTTTCCTGGGGAACTTCATTAGAAGAAGACTTAAAAAGAAGAGAATTCACCATCAATTCAATGGCGATTGGACCGACTACCGACTACAGTCTACTGACTACAGCAAAACAACAGACTACTGCTAAATTAGAAATCATTGACAATTTTAATGGGCAGGAAGATTTGCAAAATAAAATTATTCGTGCAGTTGGCGACCCGAATGAGAGATTTAAAGAAGATGCCTTAAGAATGATTAGAGCCATAGCCTTTAATTAATT
>JAMCYY010000022.1 GCA_023473205.1 Patescibacteria group bacterium | reverse complement strand
ATTCTCCCTGATTGGCGGCAGTTGGCCATGATCCCCCACCGCAATAATCGGCTGGCCAAAAGAAAGCAAATCCTGCCAAATTGAAAAGTCAACCATGGAGGCTTCATCAATCACAATTAAGTCTGCTTCTATCTCTTCTTTCTTTTTCCAACCAATAATTTCCTGAGTTCTTTCATCTTCTATCGGAGAATAGATAAGAGAATGAATTGTACTAAGGGAATCTTTAGTTTTTAAACTGTCTGCTTCCAAAAGTTTATGGCGCAAAACACGAGCGGCTTTACCGGTATAACTGCAAAAAGCAATTTTAAGTTTTTTATTGTCTTTTAAAAGCTGTTGCCTTAAAATTCCGATTAAAGTCGTCTTACCTGTCCCGGCATAACCGCCAACAGTAATAAATCTGGTTTTATTTTGATCCTTAAACCAGTCAAGTAAATTATCCAAGACTCTTTGTTGATCAGATGAAAGATTAAAGTTCATTAAGTTTGTAAAGTTATAAAGTTAATTAAATTTTAAATTTACAATTTTCACTCACATGTAACCTTCGGTTACAGTGTAAACAATTTACAATGATTCGATGAAAATTATCATTCGACTTTGCCAAGCTCAGCTTGGCTTTGCTCATGATAATGCTGAGTAAAATCGAAGCATTAAATAATTGAAAATTCATTGAAAATTGTTTACCCTGTAAGGGAGAAATGAAAAATGAAAATTATTTCCCCTCTTACACTATCTCCTACTTAACCATTATACAAAGATAACCCGAAAACAGATATAATTAAAACAAATGATTTTGTTACGCGAAATTTCTCTCAAAGGAATAACCGAGGAAAATACTTTTCCTTTTAACTTGCCCTTAATCAAAAGTTTCGAAAAACTGGTTTTCGATTCACCTGTGACTTTTTTTGTCGGTGAAAACGGCAGCGGCAAATCAACTTTATTAGAGGGGGCTGCAGCTACCCAATTACCGGCAATTGGGAGTGACAACGCCGGAAATGATGAAACCTTGAAACCAGCCAGAAAACTGGCAGAATCTTTAAAATTAGTTTGGTCAATCAAAACTCACCAGGGTTTTTTCTTAAGAGCTGAGGATTTTTTTGGCTTTATCAAAAAATTGACGGAAAACAAGCGCGAGCTAGAAGCAACTAAAACTGATTTTGCAAACCGTTTCCAAGGTTATGGAAAAATGCTGGCGGTTGGCTCAATAGAAGGCCAGCTTAAAGGATTAACACGAAAATATGGCCAAGACCTTGATGCGAACTCCCACGGCGAAAGTTTTTTAAAATTATTCCAATCAAGATTAGTCCCCAATGGCCTTTATTTACTTGATGAGCCGGAAACGCCTCTCTCTCCTTTAAGGCAGCTTTCTTTAATTTCTTTAATCAAAGAAATGATAGAAAAAGATTGCCAGTTTATTATTGCCACCCATTCCCCAATTTTAATGGCTTTTCCTAATGCCACAATCTACAATTTTGACCAGTTGCCACTGGCAAAAGTGGCTTACCAGAATTTAGACCACGTCAAACTCACCAAAGCTTTTTTGGATAATCCTGAAGAATTTTTAAGAAGGTTATAATAACACACCCTCACTTCTTAGCCCTGACCCACTTCACACTTCTCACCCTCATCCTAAAAGATCTATTTATTCTCTTTCTACCGTAATCGTACATTCGGTGACTAAGGCAGCGATTGCACCAACAGCCGCCAAAGTTGGCGCTAAAACTGCACCCAAGACACCTAAAGTCAAAGGAAAAGTAATTAGGGTTTTGCCTTCTTTGTCTTTAATCGTAATTCGCCGGATATTTCCTTCTTTAATCAGTTCTTTGACCTTTTTCAAAAGCTCTTCCCCATTAACTTTAAATGATTCTTCTTTTTTCTTGCTTGGCATTTACTCCTCCTTAAATAAATTACTTTTAATAATCGACCAAATTATAGCATGACCATTGGTATTAGGATGAATTCCGTCAATCAGGTTGGCTTTAAAATCTTCACTTTTTATTTCTTCAAGCAAATCAATAAAGGCAATTTTCTCCTCCCAACAGAGATCCCTTAAAAGCTCATTGTATTTCTTTATGAATTCATTTTTATAAGATCCTTTGGGATACCAGGGAATTGGGTCAACCTTGCTTTCATCAACTGGCGTCAAACCAATAAACCAAACATTCGGCGTATATTTTTGACTAATCTTAATAATCTTTTTTATGTTTTGCGAAAATTCCTCGGGAGCAACTTTAAAGCGCTTTTCTGAATTATAAAAAAGAGAATCATTAATGCCAACCGCAAAAATTAAAGTAATGACATCTTTTTTAAAACGCACTTTTGTTTCTCTCTCAAATCTGGCCCAAACATCTCTTGAGGTATCACCACAAATTCCAAGGTTATAAACTTCAGAGTACTTGTCAAAATTTGTCTTAATGGAAATCTGGTTGAGATGTTTTTTTAGACGGCCTGTCCATCCCCCTTCTATATCCCACTCGCCATAGGCAATACTATCACCAAAAATTAAATAAATTATGCTTTCATTATATTATAATATTTTTTATGATAAACATTTTTTCCCTCCTTAAAGACCTTATCACCATTCCATCTCCAAGTGAAAACGAAGAAGAAATCTGCGAATTCGTTTTTGATTTTTTAGAAAATGAAGGGCTGGCACCAGAAAAAATTCCCGTAGATAAAAATGGCTTTAATATTCTTGTCCATATTGGCCAACCAAAGCTCTACTTAGCTGCTCATTTAGATACTGTGCCTACACCTTTAGCTTTCAAAGAAACTCCGGATGAAATTATTGGTAGAGGTGCTTGTGATACCAAAGGTTCTTTAGCCGCCATGGTCGTGGCCGCTCTTGAAGCAAAGAAACAGGGTATCAACAACTTTGGTTTGTTATTGACTGTTGGTGAAGAAACTCATTTCCGGGGAGCCAAAAAAATTGTTGAAATCATTAAAAACTTACCTTTTGTTATTGTTGGTGAACCAACTAATCTTGAAGTTGTTAACAGCCACTTTGGAATTCTCGGTTTAAAATTAATTTCAAGAGGTAAAAGTGCCCACAGTAGCCAACCGTGGTTAGGGGAAAACGCAATTGATAAACTCTTAACAGCCATTTCTCGAGTTAAAAAGGTTACTCTTGAATCTGCCTCGACTGTTAACCTTGGAAAAATTAACGGTGGCACTGCCAGCAATATTATTCCTGACTTAGCGGAAGCGAAGTTCAGTTTTCGGATCGCCCCTGGTGACACAAAAAACTACATTGCTACTACTGTTTTAAAAAATGGAAACCTAGTACAGATAGAAACGTCAGAAAATTTAAAAAGTGTTTACACTCCGATTCCGAAAGAACTTGATTTTATTAAAGCAAAGGAAACTGTTCGCTACTGCACGGAACTTTCATTCTTTGAGAAGGGAGTTGTCCTTGGTCCAGGTGACATTCAATTTGCTCATAGTGACCATGAAAAAATCACCAAGAACGAACTCGTTGAAGCTAAAAAAATTTATCTAAAAATTCTTCGAAATTTTGCTTGACTTTTTATATACTGGAAAGACAGTATAACTATGTAATTTTTAAAAAGGAGGTGAAATAATTTTATGACAGGATTTGTTGGCAATATTGAAGATCTTACTCTAACCAATGAAAATTTCCGCAAGGTAATTTTTACTGGTCAACATTCTCAGTTGGTTTTGATGACCTTACAGCCCAATGAAGATATTGGCATGGAGGTTCATGAAACTGTTGATCAATTTTTCCGTTTCGAAAAAGGAACAGCTAAAGTGATTATGAATGGGGAGGAGCACGAAGTTAGTGATGGTTTTGCCGTAGTTGTGCCAGCGGGAACGCGGCATAATATAATTAACACCTCGGCAACTGAGACATTAAAACTTTACACGATATATTCACCGCCCAACCATCCGGCTGACCGTTTACAAAAAACTAAAGCCGAAGCCATGGCAGCAGAGGAAGAAGAACACACAGCTTAAAATCTTTTTGAGAACTTACAAATGACCACCCCCTGGTGGTCATTTTGGTTTAATAATTTCCACAATTCCCCGATCTGCATCAACTTTAACTAGGTCTCCATTTTTTAAAACAGTAGTAGCAACTTTAGTTGCAGAAATACAAGGTTTACCTAACTCGCGGCTAATAATCGCGGCATGACTTAAAATGCCTCCCTTGTCCGTAACAATGGCTAAAGCTTTTTTCATTAAAAAAAGGCAATCTGGGATGGTCATGTCGCAAACTAAAATTTCATCTTCCTCAATGGTTGCTTCGGTAATTGTTTCCCGCGAAATAATTTTTACCTTGCCAGTGGCTTGTCCAGGGCTGGCCGTCATTCCTGATAATTCCTTGGTTTCCGTCTTTATACTTTTTGTTTCAAAAATAAAATTATCATACATCTTACCTAAAATGCGATTATAATCCACAAACCAAAGACCAAATTCTTCAACTTCCACTGTCTCAAAATAACCTTGTAAAACATTTTGCGCAAATTCCGAATTAAACTTTTCTTGCAAAATTTCCTTTTTCTTTTTGTCTTTTACGGTAATGATGTCAACGATCTTTTTAATCGCTTTTTCTGCTTCTAAATCTTCTCGACTAAAATGCCACTTTTTAAAGTCAAAAGAAAAAACAATTGGAGAAAAGCCTTCATGAAACCCTTGAGTCAGTTGAAAATGACCACCTTTGGTGATTTCTCCAAAAACTCCGTGCTCATTAACCACAAAAATCGTTGACCAGACATATTTCTCCGAATGCGGCATAAAATCAGCTTTGTATTTTTGTGGGTCAATTTTTTGCTCAAAAAACCACTCTGTGGCGGCTTTCTTGATGGAAAGTCCCCTCATTCGTAATTTAGGCAAATTTTGATCAAGCGGAATTAAACGCAAAGCGCAAAGTTCCTCTCCATGCTCTTTAAGGAATTTTTCAAAACGCTCTGATTTTTCTACCAATTCAATGGCTTTAAATTGGGTTATAACTTCAATCGGAATGCCAATGATTTCATGCAAAACCTTGAGGCGTTCCCTTTTCTCATTATCTTCCGCCCGCATTGCCTCGGTTTCTTGATGTTCAATGCCTAAAAACCATTCAGTTAAAGAAATTTGAGTCTGATAAAGTTTTGCTTGATCCATAAGCGATTTATATCACTTTATTTTTTAGAAGACAATTGTTACCCCGCATTCGGCGAGTCTTTGGCGTAAATATTTTTTATCCAAACCCATTTTTTCCAGGGCTAAAACATCTTTTTGGTCTTTTTCTCTTGAATTAACCATTTTTAAAACCACAACATCTTCCGGGGAAACAATTTGATAGTCCACTCCATCAAGGGATACTTCCACTAAATGTTCATCCACGCTTTTAGTCCAACGATAATCTAAAAGCACTTCTTCTCCCCTAATTTTTCGACAGTTAGTAAAAAAATCTAAGCTATCAAAAGCAATATTTTCAGCCATGTGGTTAGGTGAAGATTGCCCTTGCCACTCCTCTCCTAAAATTTCGGTTACTACGCCTTTGTCTTCTGCTGCAATCCAAAGATCAACATCATCAAGATCATCTTTTTTACCACCGGCATAAATATAAGCCGCTGTTCCCGAAGCAAGTGCCCAAAAAATTCCTGATTCTGAAAGTTTCCAGGCCACTTCTTTTAACTCCGGAAACTTCTCAATCACCTCTTGAAGCCGACTGATTTGTTTTTCCTCTAATTTCATTGGTATATTTTACCATCTCAAAGCAAAATTTAAAACCACAACATCTTCCGGGGAAACAATTTGATAGTCCACTCCATCAAGGGATACTTCCACTAAATGTTCATCCACGCTTTTAGTCCAACGATAATCTAAAA
>JAMCYY010000065.1 GCA_023473205.1 Patescibacteria group bacterium | reverse complement strand
TTTAATTGTTTGGATGGCTTCTTCCTTCTGGAAAATCAATTGATAAAGAAGGGGTTAAGCCAGATTATGAAATAAAACCGGATGAAAAAGACCCCAATATTGATCTTCAGATGGAGAAAGCGCTTGAGCTTCTAGCGAAGTAAATAACAATTATTCTAATTAACCTAATTATTCAAATTATTCTAAACAAGATAGCAAGGGTAACCAATAACAAGGTGCCTTTTTCAACTTGACATCCTTTAAAAATCGACTAAAATTTCTTTTATAGTAATATGAAGAAATTTCAGCAATTCATCATTGGTTTCTTAGCCGGTATCTTTCTTTTTGCTGTCTTTCTTTCCGGGGCGCTTTCTGACCGGATCTATGGGCTTCGATTTTTAGATAAATTTTTGTCAAAAAACCCATTAGAAACAACCATCGCCGAAAGAAAAGTTGTTAATGAAGAATCGGTTGTTACTAATGTAGTAGACAAATTTGGACCTTCTGTTGTGACTGTTGGTATTAAGAAAACTCAACAAGTCGTTGATCCTTTTCAAGGCTTTTTTGATCCATTTGGTTTTTTTGATTTCCCCCAAAGGTCTCCCAGTCCTAAAGAGCAGAAAATTGAGCAAGATATTGGCAGTGGTTTTGTGGTTTCTCAAGATGGACTGGTGGTAACCAATAAACATGTTGTCGCTGATACCTCAGCAAGTTACCGTGTCTTTTTTAAAGACAATAAGCTTTATGAAGTGGAAAAAATCTATCGTGATCCGATTAATGATTTAGCAATTTTAAAAATCAATCCTTCGGCAAGCTCAGGACAAGTGCTTCAGCCGGTAGAACTGGGAGATTCTTCAAAATTAAAGGTAGGACAGTTTGTAATTGCCATCGGCACAGCTTTAGGGGAATTTAGGAATACAGTAACTACCGGGGTAATTTCCGGGTTGGGGCGAGGTATTACGGCTGGCAGCCCCTTTGAAGGTTCAGAGAACCTGGAAAATGTAATCCAAACTGATGCGGCGATCAACCCTGGAAATTCTGGCGGCCCATTGCTTAATTCAAGTGGTCAGGTAATTGGTGTGAATGTGGCGGTAGCCTCTGGCGCTCAGAATATTGGTTTTGCTTTGCCTATTAATGTGGTTAAAGAAATGCTGGCTAATTTTAACCAGACTGGTCAATTTTCGCGGCCATATTTAGGCGTCCGTTTTCGGATGATTAACCAACAGGAAGCGGTTGCCAAAGGTTGGGTTGAGGGTGCCGGAGTGGTGGAAGTGGTGGCTAATTCTCCGGCAGAACAAAATGGTTTACAAGCAGGGGATATTATTACCAAAGTTAATGGTGAAAAAGTTACTGACAAGCATCCTTTGGCAGAATTTATTGCCAAAAAAAAAGTCGGCGATAAAATGGAATTGACAGTTTGGCGAAATGATAAAGAAATTAAAGTAACCGTAATTTTGAAAGAACAGGAGTAGGGCATGAAAGTCGGAGGAATGGAAAGTGCCGATGTTGGGATAGAAGAGGCCACTTGTAAATTTGATGATATATTTGAAGGTTTGAAATTAGCTGGATATCGTCGGTTTGCTTCTGCTTTGCATCAATATTCTGTATATTTCAATGAACATCATGAAAATCGTCAAGTTTGCGCTTTTCCTTTAAATTTTGAAGGCAAAAATGGTAAATTTAAGGGTTTGGCAATGGTTTTTGTAGGTGAAAGTAATTTTAAGGAATTTCTTTATTTTATTGGCCCTACTCCTCAATTAGAAGCGTTTTTTATGTACAAAAAAATTTGTTTAGGAAGAGAGGTGAAGACGATTAAGATGGATGGTTACTTTAATGAGATGACACCAGGATCAAATTGTAGTGTGATTCTTAAAGGTGCACGAGAATTACGCTTAACTATTTCTTAAGTTAAGCCAGTTTTTTCATTTCCTCAATAATTTTGTCCATTTTGCCGTCTAAGATATCTTCAATATTATGGAATGATTTATTAATTCGGTGGTCAGTGATGCGGTCTTGAGTAAAATTATAAGTTCTAATTTTTTCATTACGCATGGCCCGGCCAATAATTGCCCGCTGGTCGCCAAGGGCTTTAATTCTTTTGTCTTCTTCAATTTCCCAAAGCTTGGATCTTAGAATTGAAAGGGCATTGGCTCGGTTTTGTTCCTGGAATCTCTCTGATTGCGCCGTAACTACAATATTTGTTGGGATATGGCGCAATCTGACGGCAGTGGAAACTTTTTGCACATTTTGGCCGCCGTGGGAAGAAGCGCGGTAAAACTGAATTTCTAAATCTTCCGGCCGGATAGTTACTTCCTGTTCCGGAACTTCACCTAAAACTGCGACAGAAGCAGTTGAAGTATGGATTCGGCCTCTTTTTTCTGTTACCGGAACTCGCTGCACCCGGTGAACTCCGGCTTCATGGGCAAAAGCTGGAAATGCATTAAGTCCGGAAACTTTAATTACTCCTTCATCAATAGGTATAATTTTCCAGCTTTGAGAAAGCGCATATTTAGAATACATCCGCAGCAAATCATTGGCCCAAAGTTTGGCTTCTTCTCCTCCTGGTCCAGGACGAATTTCAAGAGTAACGGTATTAGGATTCATTATTTTAAGTTCAAAGCGCAAAGTGCAAAAGTCAAAATTAATTAGAAGGATTATTTAATAAACCTTGTTAAATTTGAGCTTTGACTTTTGAATTTTGAGATCCAAAAGTAATTTATTACTTTTGACTTAGCATTTCTTTTAGCGTCTTTGGCTTTTGCGCAGATTCTTTGGCTTCTTCAATTTTTTTCTGTAATTTTTTCTGACGCTTACTTACAATATTTTGTGAGGCTGCTTGCTGTCTTTTTTGGAATTTTTCCACTCGGCCTAAAGTATCAACAAATTTTTGCTGGCCAGTGAAAAAAGGGTGACAAGCGGAGCAAATCTCTACTCTGATTTCTTCTTTAGTTGAACCGACGGTAAAAGTATTGCCACAAGCACAGACAACCTTAGCATTTGGGTACCATTTGGGATGAATATTGGCTTTCATATAAATAATTTTTTACTTGATAGGCTTGGATTTTTGCGGATTAAGCACTATCCATATCTTTAATAAACTCTCAGAGTCAGCCTGACGTGCAGGCGGATTTTCACTGATGGTGATATTATACCTTATTTAGACGATCAAGATCAAGAGAAGGACTTTTCTGACTATTTCTTTGGAATCGGCGGTTAAATTCGCTTAAAAAGACACCTGTTATGATAAGCCCGGCGCCAATCCAGAATAAAAAGCTGGTTTTTTCTTGTAAAAAAATCATCGAGGCGGGAATGGCAAAGATTGGCTCAAGGTAGCTGAAAACCGTTGCTTCTGAGGCCTCAATTTTGGAGAAGCCGTAAATATAAGTGAAATAAGCAATCACTGAACCAAAAATGGCCATATAAAGAATGCCCCAAAGGGATTTTAAGTTAAAAGTTAAGAGTGAAAAGTTAAAAGATACTAAGGGAAGGAGCACTAATAGTCCGAGAACAAAAGAAGAGGCTGTTAAAATAAAAGAATCAAGCTTTTCGCCTTCTTTGCTGCGCCAAAGCGAAAAAGTTGTCCAGCAAATAGCGCTGAGGATAATTAACAAATTACCGGTGATGTCGCCAGAAAAGCTTAGTCCTGTTAGCAAAAATGGCGCGATAGCATTAAGAAGAGCGCCAGTAACCACAAAAGCTAAGCCAACCTTTTCGGCTCTGTTAACTTTTTCTTTTAAAAAGATCACGCCACCAATAATGATCAAAATCGGGTTAAAGAGTGAAACGATGGAAGAATTTATGGCTGAAGTGCGTTCAATACCATAAAAAAGGAAAAGCAGGGTGAGGGGAGTGCCTAAAAATCCTAAAGCCAAATAGGTTAGCCATATTTTTAAATTAATTTTTGTGTGTAAAAGTTTCCAAACAAGCGGACCAATTAAAATTAAAGAGACAATTAAGAAGCGGTAATAAAGAAAAGTTATAGGGGAGATCAGGTTTAAAGAATATTTAATAATTGTCGGCGCCAGACCCCAAAGAAGAGAGGTGGTCAGTAAGGCAAAGTAAGCTTTTTTACGGGTAGGTGACATTGCGTATAATTGCTAATTGCTATTTTGTTTCAATTCATTTAATAGCTGCTCTTGAGAAATAGTTTTTTGTTCTCCTGTCTCTAAATTTTTTAACGTCACCGTATTCTTTTGTACTTCATTAGGGCCAAGAATCGTTACCCAAGGAATGCTTTTTTTGTCGGCATATTTAATTTGTTTATCAAGCTTTGTTTGCGGATCCAAGTAAAGTTCAGTGTTAATATTATTTTTTCGCAATTCATTGGTAAGGTTAATTGATTGGTCTAAAAGTTCTAATGAGAAAATAGTCACTAAAAGTTTAGTGGTGGTTTGCGGTAAAGTAGGATATTTGCCATTAGCCTTAAGAATTTCAGCAATGACCATATCTCCCATGGCAAAGCCAACTCCAGGGATTTTTTCCTTGCCGCCAACTTCGGCGGTTAAATTGCCATACCGGCCACCGCCCCAGATTGCCCTAAATTCACCTTTAACATCCCAGCCTTCAAAAACCGTACCGGTATAATATTCGAGCCCTCTGACAATTCCCGGATCAAATTCAATATAATCAGCGACTCCGTATCTTTTTAAAATTTCAAAGATTTTTATTAAAGAAGGGGAGTCTAAATAAGCATTTTTTTCTTCTGTTACCTGGATCATTGCCAACGCCTGGTCAGCGGTAAATCCTTGCTCTTTGGCCATTTCTAAAAAGTCTTCCCGGTTGACTTTATCTTTTTTATCAATTAAGCGGAAAGCTTTGACAATAGCTTCTTCATCCAATTCTAAACTGATAAGCTTTTTTTGCATGAGCTGCCGGTCATTGACCTTAATCCTGACTTCTTGCGGGGTTAAACCCAGTTTTTGATACATCGTGGCCGCAATAGCAATGATTTCCGCGTCTGCTTCCGGGCTATCCAGTCCCAGGGTATCGCAATCCCATTGGAAAAATTCCCGGCCACGGCCTTTTTGAGGTTTTTCATAACGGAACCTTCGACCAAAAGTAAACCATTTGACAGGAAATATGAGTTCACCAGATTTTTGAGCAACCATGCGGGCAAGAGAGGGCGTCATTTCTGATCTGAGGGCCAGGGTTTCCCCAGACCGGTCCTGCAAAGTAAATGCCTGTTTTTTGACTAACTCTTCACCTGATTTGGCAGCGTACAGAGCGAGCGTTTCCAAAAGCGGGCCTTCATACTCCTGAAAACCAAAGAGTTGGGAGACCTCTTTGATCTTTTCATAAAACCACATCTCAAAAGCCCAGTCTTCCGGATAAAAATCACGGGTTCCTTTAACGCCTTGGATTAATTGTCTGTCTGTCATATTTTTTATCATATCATTTATTTCTTTGAGCAGCTAGATATAATTTATTTTGTAAATCAGCGACACGCTTTTGGTCTCGGCGGCTCATTGCCGGTGATTGAACAAAGACTACCTCCGGTTTCATGATCGTCCACTTCCGAATAATCTGATTCGCCTCACAGGTAGCACCGCTATTAGCCACGTCAACCACGGCTTTATTGTTTGGATAAAGTTGCCATAAGCCTTCAATTTTGCCTTGACGGAATTGAATCAGAGCATTCACTCCGGCATTTTCTAAAAATTCGGCAGTTATTCTGGGGTAGGGGGTACAAATCATACAGCCTTTGAGATCTACCAACTTCGGACTGCCGCTGGTTAAATTCGGAGTAACGCCTAAATAAATTTCTGGCCGGGGAAAATTATCCCCTGGTTGTTCTAGTTCATAAAGGGGAAATACCCAGGAGCCGGTGGTTCCTTGTTCTTTGGCAATGATCCAGGTAACAGAAGAAAAAAATGCTTATTTAGACTCC
>JAMCYY010000040.1 GCA_023473205.1 Patescibacteria group bacterium | reverse complement strand
AGCATATATGTATAACTTGATATCCTTGTTCTTTATATCATTATTTGGTAATCTTTATAAGGACATGGGAAAAATCGCCAAAATTGCCATTTCAATAATTGTTTGTGAAGCAGTTGGTTTATTGGGTGGACTGGCGACGGCTTCTTCGGTTTCTACCTGGTTTGAGACGCTAAATAAGCCTTTCTTTACACCTCCAAATTGGCTTTTTGCTCCGGCTTGGACAATTTTATATGTGCTTATGGGCATAGCGGCAGGATTAATTTGGACAGAAGGCTTAATTGCCAAGAAAAACAAAATCGCCCTTAAGTATTTCTCTTTGCAGCTATTCTTAAATTTTCTCTGGTCAATTTTCTTTTTCGGTTTAAAATCTCCGGTTTTAGCCTTTATTGATGTTATTCTCCTGTGGACTTTTATCTTATTAACTATTTTTAAATTTAAAGCTGTTTCTAAAACCGCTGCCTACCTAATGATCCCTTATCTTGCGTGGGTTACCTTTGCTTCACTTTTGAATTTGTCGATAATTATTCTTAATTAAAGATCTGAAATTAATGCCAGTAGGTATCTTTTTGATTTTAATTCTCCTTTTTGTCTTTCTGATTTGGGATCCGGTCAGTGGCAGATACGGGATAATTGAAACAATCTATTAAACCTTTTTTTTCTGTCTCATTTGTCTTGGTTGGCACTGCTCACCATAAATCCACAGTTCGCAGCTTAGAAAGTTAATATCAAGTGAATGTATCAAATTGGCTCGAGAAATGGTCACAGTTTCGGACAACTGATGCTTCGACTTTGCTCAGCATCATCCTGAGTGTAATCGAAGGATGACTGGGTAAACTCCTGAATATACAACAAAGGAAGTGAACCGATTTCTAAGTTCTTAACTTGCTCCCATTTGAACCGAGGCTTTTTCTCCAACCGACCAATAAGGGCAACACAAAAGTTAGAAGATAATAGAGATAAACATCTAATTTGTAGTAATTTGTCGACTTGAAAGCCTTCACCAGGAATAAATAATCAAAAATTACTGCCACTGCAGTCCAAGTAATTGCAAGCAGAAGATAGTGATTAAAAGACTTGCTGCCGATTTTTTTGAATAATACCCAAAGAGTAATGACTATTCCAATTGGCATTACGACAAAACCAATCATGGAAGGAGGAACAAGCATAAAGAAAACAATCCCTAAAATGTAACCAACTAACCAGAGAAGAAAACCCCATCCAAGTCCGTCTTTTAGAAGTTGTTTATTCATAGTAATCCTCTAACTTAGATTATAATACATTTTCATTATGCTTGTTAAGATAAAATCTCCTAAATATCCTACACACAGCCAATGCAAGCCACAGCTCAATAACATCTTTATTTTTACCCCTTGTTATCTTAAATTGCCAAAGTCCAGTTTTTTGCTGATTTTTCACAAACCAATGCAGGGATTTTTCTATTTCTGGCACTTGTGACGAAAACCCTAAGAGGGAGAGGCTATCTAAAGCAGAAATTAAATCGGTGTAACAAAACGGAAATGAAAATCGTAACCAGTATTCGGCTCCAGCTCTATCAGGATATTGGTCTTTCCTAAACACACCCGAAAGAAGTAACTCTCCTGCTTGATGAGCCTCCTTTAATTTTCTGTATCTTGGGTGTGCTGCAAAAGCTCGCAACACCACTCCAGTAACCATATATGAGAAAGGTTTTGAAACATCTGGTTGGATTGTTTTTGAGTGATCCCAAATGACACCAATTCCATAGCCCTGGGTTCTAAATGGTATTGCCCAACCGCCATCTTTTTGTCTGATAGAAAGAAGCCACTTAAACAAGTTTTCGACATGGACATCGTCTGTATACCCCGCTTTAATAAGTAACTCAGCTATCCCCGCAGAATAATTGGGGCTGTATTGGTTGCCATAAATTCCCCTGAAATCTCCTTCTTTAGATTGAGATGAGAAAAAATAATCTGCCGCTTTGGTAATAGCGGGGTGATTTTTGTTGAATCCGAATTCCTCAATCAAAATTCCCAAATTATTGAATGTCTCATATTGATTGTAATATTCTTGTATGCGAATATTCTTTTTTACATTAGGATATCTCCATGAACCGTTAGGCTGTTGTCTCCTTAGAATCTTTTGCGACTCGGTTAGTTGCCATAAGCTCTCCACTGAAACAACCTTATCCGAAAGATCACGCTGGACAAATGCGTGAAGTGCCTCATCTTTGCACTCGGATAGAGGGATTAAAGGATTATATTTTAGATGACCAAGCCATTTTTCCATTTTCTTTATTTTACTTTATATTTTTAGCCCTACATATTTTTCAGAGCGAAAGCAACAGCAGCCGTCAAGACAGTTCCAGCTAAAAACAAAAAGACTGAGATTATCTTCAAGATTTTTATCTTCTTTGCAATGCCGATAACGGCGACAACAATGGCAATAGTGTAAATCAGTAACAAGATAAGGGTGATTGGCATAGATTATTTTTTAGTCGATTTGATTAACTCAATTATTTTTTTAGAATCGATTTGGTCCAACGATTTTATTTCGACATGTTTCATTTTTTTACTGCCATCGTTATAACCAAAGTTGACATGATCCTTTAGGGCAACGATATATAATTTGCCCCCAACGAAAGCGGGAACACCCCACTTCATTTCTTCCCCTGCGTTCGAAAGGGTTTTAAGAATGATACTCCTTAGCTTATGGCAAATTTCTTTTTGGGGGGATTTTTGTTTATTAATATAATCGGTAATTTTTTGGTCCATAGTCCTTCTTTATTTTATCTTACCTCAAACTGAATATTCGCCAACACCTGATGGTTAATCAAAAATTTATATCGATAACTGCCTGGATCTAGATTGAGCATGCCTTGACTTGAACCAAAATCCTTACAATTGATATTTGGCTTTGAGCTGACATTGAAAACAATGTTATTTCCCTGAGAAATTATTTTTTGTGTTTTAATGTCTGTAATTTCAGTAGCAACTGCGGTTAAATTTTTCTTGGGAACTATAACAGAACAAAATTTATCTTCCTGTCGAGAAAAAGAGGTTGTTTTTTCAACAGTAGATACTTCTATGCCCATGCCATGGGGTATTTTGGCTAAGTATAAATCGGTTAAAAATTCATTGGCATTAAGAATAAAAGATTCGGTTTTCCGTTTGGCTTGATATTTGGATTTGCTCATATCAATACTTTTTGTTATACCTGTAATTTCTTCTTTTATTACGTCAAGAAGCAACTCTGGGGCTTTCTCATCAGAAACTTTATATACTACAGGATCAAGAGGTAAGACATGGCGAACGACACCAAAACGTAAGTTTGCATTGTCATTAAACAAAACTACGGTTCCTTCCTTTAAATCTTCGTCCTCAAAACAACGGTTTATTACAATCGAGCTTCCAGAAGGAATCAGAGAACCCATCGATTCTCCACTAACCTTGGTTGAAAAATTACAAACAACACTATCGACTACTGGTAACTTACCAGTCAGAAATGAGATATGTTTAGTCGGAATAATCTTAATCCATAAAGGAGAGGCAAAAATCAAAATTAGCAGAGTAATTAATAAATACTTGGTTAGTTTTTTAATTATCCTCATTTCTTATATTCTATCTCAAACATACAGTTTATTAAAGCCAAATGTTCGATTCTGTTATTAAAGGAGGGGTAAGTCCTGCAAAAATAGTGTGACAGATCTTACCAACAAGATCAAGAAGAATGACCAATTATCATTACCTAGAATCTAGATGACAATTGTTGTAATATAAAATTAGTATAAATAATAGCTATGAACCAAAAAAAATTAATAATTTTAACTTCGGTCATCACTTTAGTTGTTTTTGGGCTTACAGCCGCGGCTTTGCTTTATCACCAAAGAGCAATTAAAACTTTAGAAGATCAGTTAATTAAACAAAAAGAAAGTTACCTTAAGGAGTTGGCTGAAAAAGAAGAAGAAATCAGTTATTTACTTACAGACTCAGCTAAACTTCAAAGTTCACAAGAAGTGCCGTATTCGTTTCAGGAATTTGGAATTTATTCTCCGCTTTTTAACGACAAAGTTATTAAAGAAGAGACCTATCTTTATAAAAGAAACCTAATCAAAAAAATGACGATTACCCTCTCTAAAGAAACCACCAATAGTAATATGCCTTCAGAAGATGATTCTAATTATTTGGTGGAGTCGTGGGAATATCCTTTTCTCCAAGTAATAACTGACTTTGACATGGTTAATTATGAAAAAGACCCAAAAACAGAAGTTACTTCCATAGAATCACTTAGGCAGTCTTGGAAAAGTGAGACTACTTTCATTAATTCATACAAAATCACATTTCATCGTATTCCCTTTACTACGACCAGTCCTTATCTTTCTTCTTTGGAATCTGAAATTGACTTTTCTCCTAATGGCAAACCTCACTTTCTCCGAATACGTCCGGCAGCTTATCTTTATTTCACTGGCACGTTTTCTTATGACCTTCAGCAAAGTGATTTTTTAAGACAGGTAACCAAAAACATCAAAGAAATTGGAGAAACAATAAGTTACATTCCTTATTAAGCTGATTTGTAAAGAAGATTAATTAAAATATGTTTCTTGATGGTTATCAAATATTTTTAGACAATTTTTATCTTATGTTAAGATAATCTTAATGAAAAAGTATCTTCTGCCTTTGCTTGGAGTCACTTTAGTCATTTTTTTCCTTTTCACCTTTTTCCTCATGATCATCATTATTGGCAAAGAAGTTAAAGGTACTTGTGAAGAGGCGGTAAACAGATATCCCGGTGATTGTACTTCTGCTTTAATTCTCTATCTTGATGATCCGAAAAATGACTTTCACTCAAGGAATTCCGCTATTTGGGCGCTTGGACAACTTGGTAGCGCTCAAGCCTTACCTGTCTTGGAAAAATATTACACGGGTAATATTCCGGCAAAAGAATCTTTAGAAAAAGGACTTAGCCAGTATGGGCTTAAAAAAGCAATTAAATTGGCAAAAGGAGAATTCAATATTTCACGCCTGTTTTGGGAAAAAATAATTTCCCTTCCGGCAAAGAAAATATCTTTAAAAGAAGAACTGGAAAAATGTCTGCCAATGAGTAATTGGACAAGTAAAGAAAGATGTGACCAGCTTTTAGCCGGAATCAATAATTTTGAAGAATGTGCAGCGGCTGGTTTTTTAATTATGGAATCTTTTCCTGAGCAGTGCCGTCTTCCTGATGGTAGGACTTTTGTTAACAACTGAATCTACGATTTCTAATCATTTTCATTGCTCCTTATTCTTTGTATAATATTTTCAATGCCCAAAAGACAAAGAATTGACTCTGAGCTTTTATATTCCAAACTTAGATATAAGCATTTGCTTGCAGACCAAGAGCTTTTAGAAAAGCATCCTCATGCGGTTGAAATATTAAGTAAAAATAAACTTTTAAGTCCGGGTAAAATACGTTCCCAAGCGGCTAAGCTCTTAGCTTCCGGAGCTTTAGCCGGTTCCCTTCTTTTAGGTTCACCGGAATTAAATCTTCCTCAAAAAATTACTCCTGACTTAATTATTTCCCGTGAGTCAGCCACTAATGATGAAAACCAGACAATAACCAGCGAGTTAAAGAAAATTCTGCCCCAAAAAATACAAAATTTAACAACTGATGAAGAAGCTGAGATTAGCCATTTACTCTTTCGGGTTTGGGGCATTAATGCCGTTCCTTCTTCCGGAGGTACTCGCTTAAACCATCTTTATGGACTAATTGGCGCCGAGCAACATTTACCCCGTTTTCCCGGTGATACTCTTTCGCAGCATGATGAAAACCTAAGAGAAGGCATTACCCCAGGATTAGGCGCTTGGGGTTATTTTTCCCGAACTAAAAAAAATTTAACCAAAGATTTAATCCAAAAAGAAAAATATTATGTTGCCGTCCAAACACTTTATTTACCTGATTGGTATACTAATTTCCGTTACTTGAGGGATTGGTATAAATACCGTAAAGTAGTAGTGGTTAATCCAAATAACGGCAAAACAATTGTTGCGGTTATTGCTGATGCTGGTCCTTCTTGGTGGACAGGCAAACATTTTGGCGGCTCGCCGGAAGTTATGGCTTATTTAGGCCTTAATGTGGGCATGCAAAAAGGCCCGGTTGTTTTATATTTTGTTGATGATCCGGAAAATAAAGTTCCTTTAGGTCCACTGCAACAACCAGTTGAAAATGAATTTTTGGCGAAAAAATAAATGAAAAAGGCAAAAGTTTTTTATGACCATCTGACTCAAATTGAAGAGCTTTTTTTAAAGCTTGAAGGCCTGGACATTGAAATTGAAGAAAAAGAAGAAATCATTGCCTTGGTTGATGATACTTTCCACCGGCAAATTTTAACCATAATTTTAGACCATCTTCCGCGTGAGTTTCACGAAAATTTCCTTCACCTTTTTTCAAAGGAACCGGAATCCCTGACTTTACTTAATTTTCTCAAAGAAAAGATCACTAAAGTTGACATTGAGGAAAAAATTATCTCTCATTCAATAATGGCCAAAAGGGATATTCTGTTTGAAATAAGAAGGTCAGTAAAAAAATAATCCAATAGTTATTTTCATTTTCTTACTTTGATTTCTTCAAACTTTGTTGTTAACCGGGTAAAAAGCCTTAATGAATTCTTTATTAACTCTTCCAGGCGAACCAACTTCATATTGGCTCGCGAGTACCAAGACCACTAATTATCCTTTATTAACCAAGGACCTGGAAGCTGAGGTAGTAATTATTGGCGGAGGGATTGTCGGTTTAACCACTGGTTATTTATTGCAAAAAGCCGGAAAAAAAACAATTCTTTTAGAAGGAAGAAAAATTATCCATGGAGTGAGCAGCAAAACATCGGCAAAAATCACCTCTCTTCATACCTTAATTTATGATTATCTAATTCACCAATTCGGCCTGGCTTTGGCTCAAGATTATGCCAATGCTCAGGAGTTAGCCATTGAATTTATTAGTCAAGCAGTGGAAAAAAATCAGATTGATTGTGATTTTGTCCGGGCACCGGCATATACCTTTACGGAAAAGGCTGAAAATTTGGAAAAAATTAAAAAGGAGGTCGAAGCAGCCAAAAAGCTTAAACTACCGGCTTCATTTGTCGAAAAAAGTGAACTTCCTTTTGAGATTAAAGGAGCAGTTAAATTTGAGAACCAAGCCCATTTCCATCCCCGCAAGTATCTCTTAGCCTTAGCCCAACTTTTTGTTAATTTAGGCGGACAAATTTATGAAGACACCAGTGTCACTAATCTTTCGGCGAATAATTCCCCAATGGTTGAAACATCTAAAGTTAAAATTACAACAAAAACGATTGTTTTGGCAACTCATTATCCGCTTTTAACCGTTGGGTCTTTTTATACCAAACTGATACCTAAAAGATCGTATGTCTTAGGCGTTTATACAGAAGAACAAATTGATGGTATGTATATTAATATTGAAGAGCCACTTTTTTCAGTCCGTCCCCAGCTCAACAATAAAGGAAAGATGTTGGTGGTAACTGGCTTAGAGCATAAAACCGGAGTTGAGCCCAATACCATTGATTGCTACCAAGAACTTGAAAAAATGGCCCGGAAAAAATTTAAAGTTAAAACTATTGCCTATCATTGGTCAACTCAAGATAATTCAACTATTGATAATGTCCCCTATATTGGTAAGGTTTATAGCCATAACCCCAATCTTTATGTGGCGACTGGTTTTGATGGCTGGGGAATGACTAACGGCACTGTTTCCGCATTGCTGCTTTCAGACATGATTCTTGGGAAAAATAATCCCTGGCAAATGATTTTTGATCCAGGCCGCAAAGAGTTTTCAAAAGCCGGAAAGTTTATCTCCCAAAACCTTTATGTGGGAAAAACCTATGTTGAAGATTGGATTCATGAACCAAAAGAAATTGATCCGAAAACATTAAGCAAAGGTGAAGCAAAAATAATTAAATACCAAGGCCAAAAAATAGCGGCATTTTGTGATTTTGAGGGGAAGCTGCATCTTGTCTCAGCCATTTGTACGCATCTTGGCTGCACCATAACTTTTAACAAAGCAGAACAGTCATGGGATTGTCCTTGCCATGGTTCACGTTACAGTGTTGACGGAGAAATTATCCACAGCCCCACAGTAAGACCATTACCAACTCTTTCAAAAAGCGCAGACTAAAGTCTGCGACTACAATATAGTTCTAAGATAAATTAAATTATTGTAGCTTCACCGGAAAGGCCATAAAGAAGACCGCTGCTGTTTGACAGTTCAGCCTCAACTATAAATTTTCCTTTTTCATTGGGAAAAACTGACTTACTTTGGCCTTGGATAGTTTTGTCAATTCCGAAAATTTGCATGGTTAAATTATTAGGGGTTAAAAATTGAGGCAAATCTTTTTGTTCAATTTCCATCTCAAAAAAATAATGGTTGCTTTCAAGAATTTTTATTGGATTTCCCGAAGGTGTGATGAAAATCCCCGGGATAAGTCCACTCTCATCCAGAATAAGACCTTCAATTGGAGAAAAAAGGTCAGCCATCTCAACTTTTTCTTGGGCCAGTTCAACTTCTTTAATACTTCGGTTAAGTTCTGCCTGCTTTTGGGCTTTTAGATATTTAGTAATATCATCTTTGGGTTCACCTTTTTGCAAATTAAAAATCTCAAATTCTGCCTTAACTTTTTCAAAGTCTGAAAGCTGCCGGTCAAGTTCCATCTGAAGTGATTTTTTGTCTAAAGTTGCTAAGAGTTCGCCTTTTTTAACATTGTCCCCTTTTTTCTTACAGACAATGACCACTTTGCCTGAAATGGCAAATTTTACTTCAATAATCCTTGACTTAATTATGCCTTTGAAAATCTGTTCTGCCATTAAGTAAATAATAACACAAATAGATTTAAAAAAAATTTTTAAAAAATTTTTGGACTTCATCGAATTGGGGACGGAGAGAAAAATCATCATTAATTAGGGCTTCATTACCACCCATACCCAGATGCCAATAATTAAAGCCCACAATTCCGGGCCTTTTGGCTGCTCTCATACTGTTTTTTACCTGGTCTTCAACGTTCTGGGTTCCCGCACTTCCCCATTCCCCGATTACAATGGGAATTCCCGGATAGCGGGCCTGCAGTTCATCTAACCCTTGTTCCATGGATTGACCAATAAGTTCAGGATAATGGTCAATTGTAATATTGCCCATTTTCGCAATAGTGCTGTCTTCTAAAATCCCCTGCCAATCAGGATTATTACTTCCCCAGGCAACAAAGCCGTCAAAGCCAAAAAAGCCGATTTTAATTTTTCCGCTTAAACCAATTTGGTTAAAGGCGTTAGCCGCAACATCTATAGACTTCCTTAACCATTCATTAAATTGCTCTTTATTATCAAAAATACATAAGTTTTGCGCGCAATAAGTTATGCCGCTGATTCCTCCATTTTGCGGTTCAGGAATCGGGGTAAAGATATCGCCTTCCTGGAAAAAACTTGCGTGGTTTTTAATATAATTTTCAATAAATGCCAGATAATCACCTTTAGCTTTAGCCACATCATAAATACCTTCAAATGAAAGCGGCATATGCCGATGCCAGACTGATAAACCGTGAGAACGGATAACCTCAATCCATTTTTGGGTGTATTCTTCTGAATTGCCGCATGAAGGATTATCATAAGGGGTTTCCAAGGCCACGTAATTTACTCCCAACTCTTTTGCTTTATCAACCCATTTTCCAATGAAATCTTGGTCACGCTGGCCGCAGACACGGTCCTTGGTTTCTTTCATGGAAGAGACACTTTGGATTGGCCAAGAACCAGAGGTGGTAGGAGTAAGAGTGGGCGTGATTGTAGGCAAGTTTTGAGTTGGGGCCGGAGTCAGAGTAGAAATCGGAGTAGGGGTAAACGTAGGATTATCTGTTGGAAACGGTGCAGGTGTCTGTGTGGGAGTGAAAGCAGGAGTCAGAGTGGGAATGAAAGTCGGTTTAGGGAAAGGAGTGGCGGTTGCAATAACTGAAGGCTGCGCAGCGGGCAAAGGAATCTTGATTCTTGGAGCCAAAGTATTACCCCAGAAAATACTTAAAAAAGAAATCAATGAAAGAAAACTTTTTTGGGCAGCAAGCATTTGTGAGAATGGATATTAGCAAAACAGAGGTAAATTGCAAGAAGCAATTTTCTCTATATCCTGGCTTTTTCTTTCTCAATTATTACTTTTTCTTCATTTTCTTATCTTTTTTTTCAAGGATTATTTTAAATATGAAAGGAGGTGAAACATTCATGAAAACGAAAATCACGTTAATTCCTATTGCTTTTTTGGGTTTGTTTTTTTTACTGTCTAAGCCAGCAATGGCAATTTCAACCAAGAGTTGTTCCTTAAATAACAGCAGCAAATCCTTAGTCGCCTGTTATGAATCAGGAGTCCATGCCATTCCGGGAAAAAATGAAATTTACCAGGGCTTTGATAAAGTGCAAAAACTCAACTGCGGTATATTTTTACAAACATTTTGCGGCGCCTCACCTTCCCAAGGGAACAGCGGCATTTTGTCCCTTTGGATTCCTACAAAAGCGGAAACTTGTCCTAATAATGGCGTAATTGTTAAAAATGGTTATCCGTCCTGGGGTGATTATTTATCCCCTAACACCAATTATTGTGTTTTTAATCGTAATTTTTATTGTCTGCCACAAATGTTTAAATGTCCCAAGGATTAAAAAAGATAGATCATTATGAGTTGTGGGTTATGAGTTGTGAGTTAACTAATTAACTCACAACTTAAAGAACAGGACTAAAATTATTCAATTCTCTTAAAGATTAAAATTTCCTCAGAGGTATAAACTTTATTAAAATATTTATAAAGTCTTGCTTGCTGTGCAGGAAGATTATAAATTTTCCGCCAAACTTCATCCTTGTTTTGTAAAATAATCCAGCGGGCATATTTTTCCGGTTCATTTAAAGACTCTTCCCAATAAGGCTTGCTGCCTAAGTAAATTAAGTTTTTCATAGGAATACCTGAGCGAATAACACTTAAAGTCCGGGCATAGTCGTCAAGTAGAACCAACCCATAATCATAATTCTTTTTCAACCAGTCTTGAGCATCAACTTTCTTGGCTGAAGATAAACCAACCGTTCCATCAGTAAGGGAAATTATCTGGTTATGACCTGAAAGGTAAACCCCTAATTGTAAAGCGAGTAAAAACATTAAAAAATAAATAATTTTCTTGCTGTCTTTAAATAAGTAAGCAAAGAAAAATGAAATTGAAGGCAACATCATTACACCATAACGGACATTGAAAAGCTGCCAGTCAAAAGACTTTGGGGTCAAAGAAGGGATAAAGATTACTGATTGGCCTAAAAACAAGGAGACGACATAAAAGAGAAAAGGGGTTAATAAAACAAAAGCCATGAAAGTCCTTTTAATTTTTTCTTCAGAGTCTAAAACAAAATATATTATTCCTGATCCTGCTAAAGCCAATACCGGCAGTCCGGAGTTTGCCATTACGGTCATCAAATAATACATTGTTGAGAGGGAAAGATTATGATAAGCCGGAAGTTGGCCACGATCTAACCATGATGCTTGTTGAGATTTGGCAGAAAACTCACTGGCGGTAAAATAAAAAGGATTTTTAAAAATCAGCGAATTCCAAAAAAGCCAAAGGAAGATTCCATAAAAACTGACGGTGGTAAAAATTATTATGGTTCCTTGAATTTTTGTAAAAGATATTTTTTTATAAATTAAATAAGCTAAAAGAACAAAATCCTCTAACACTACTAAAAACCAGCCATCATAGCGGGTTAAACTGGCTAATAATCCTGAAAGTCCGGCAAGAATTAAAAATAGAAGTTGGTTATTTTCCAAATAACCAAGGAAAAAATAAAGATTTAAGACAAAAAAAGCAATTAATAGTAGTTCCGTCATCGGCGTCGATTGTAAATACAAAATATTAGGATTAAGAATAAAGACCAGCGAAGCCAAGAATGACACAGTATTCTTTTTAGTAAAAAGGAAGGTCAATTTATAGATTAAAAGAGAAGAAACAATGAAAGCTAAAGCCGAAATAATTGCTCCACCTAATCCTGTTTGCCATAACCAGTTGTTCCAGACAAATGGAATCATTAAAAGATGAGGCAAAGGGAGCCAGACCCCACCAATTTGGGCCAAACCAGGAGTCAGGCCATCAATAACCCGTTTGGCAATATCTAAGTGTGACTCTGCATCCCCATAAGAAAGAATAAGGTCTTTGAAATAACAAATAACCAAAGAAGCAGTACTCATCAAAGCGGAAAAGCTAAAGATATTTTTAAATGAAAATGAGTTATCCATATTATTATGATTCGACAATAACCTCCGTGATAGCAATTTTTTTCTCAACCGTCTCATTTGCTTTGTTTAGATGAAAGCCGTGCACGGTTTTTGCCCAATAATGGGGCTTGGCAATAATTTCATACAATGATTTCCAACCAGAGATGCTCATTCCTAACCAATAAAAAGGAATAAAAAAGACATATTTTACTAAATCAAAGTAATTTCTTTTAGCACAGCCAATCATGTAATAAAAAAGATAAAGAAAATTGCCAATGACTAAACAAATAACCCCCAAATACAAAACAAAAGGAGGAAAAAGTGGTTCAATAAATTTTCCCAAGGTTGGACGGAATAAAAAATAGGATAATGTTAGAAGCCACATTAAAGGATTAATAAAGATACTTAAGACCTTACCACCAACCACCAATTGAAAAATAAAAAAATTACTTTTTTTATTATGGTTAAAAAATTTTTTTAAATCCCTCATATGGACGAAATATGTTTGAATATAGCCTTTTATCCAACGGCTTCTTTGACGGTACCAATTAAGGGGTTTGCTGTTTGCCTCCTCAAAGGTTGTTGAATTAATTATTTTTGTTTTATAACCATATTTAGCTAAACGAATTCCTAAATCACAATCCTCGGTCACATTAAAAGGATCCCATCCTTGAAGTTTTTTTAATTCAGAAACCAAAAAATGGTTTGAAGTTCCACCTAAAGGTATAGGTGCCTCAATTGACTGGAGACCCGGAAGGATAAGGTCAAACCAAAGACAATATTCAGCGGTAAAAAGTTTAGTAAGCAGATTTTGCCGCGGATTATAATAATTCAATTTTGCCTGGATGCAAATGGTCTTTTTATCTACTTTTTGAAAAGCAAGATAGGCTTTTTTTAACTGGTCTTTATCAGGGATATCTTCAGCATCATAAATAACTGATAACTTCCCTTTAGCCATTTTTAAACCAAAATTTAGAGCTTTGGGTTTTGTTTTTGGTAATGAATCAGGAACAATGACAATCTGAAAATATTCCGGTAAAGTTATTCTTCTGGCTTCTTCAATTGTCCGTTTGTCATTTTCTTCAAGCAAAAGCAAAGCCTGTAATTTATCTTTTGGGTAGTCCAGTTGCGAAATGGCGCTAATAAATTGTTTAATGACTTCCCATTCTTTATATAAGGGGCAAAAAACCGTATAAACTGGCAACAGATCTTCATCAAGATACCTGATTTCATTATTGGTAATAAACAACTCGGAATTCTTCCAAAAACTGCTGAAAATTAAGAAAAAATCAAAAATTAAATTGGCAAAATATAAAAAAGTCAATAAAGCAATTGAAATAACCAAAAATAATTGTAACCGGAAGACTATACCTAAAAGAATTACTGTCATTAATGTTATTAAAACTATCTTTTGCCAAAGACTAAAATTAAAAAAAGCGCTTTCTCTAAAAGAAAGGTTATTGTAAGTCATAAAATTTGTACCTCTAAAGTTAAATCCTTCTTCAAAATTTTCCTTTAACCTATTTCTTAAAAAAATCATTTTTAAAAATTTATTAATGATTTCTTTAAGGTATTTCTAAAAAATATGGCAAGAGAAAAAGAAAGGTAAGGGAAAGGTAAGAATTGATTTTAAAATCCCTCTTGACCTTAGGTTTACTTATTTAGTATGCTTAGCATATGGACGACACCAATGTTGATAACACTAATACCAGCCCTTTAATTCAACCGTCTTTGGAGATTAATGCCGCTACCGCTGATTTTCTTAACCTTGAAAATTTAATTAAAACCTACATGGCAAGGGTTGAGTCCATAAAACAAGAGCTAAAAAAACAAAAAGAACTCTTAGATGATTCTTTTGAAAGCGATGCAATTTATAAAGAACACGAAGAAAAAGCCAAAGAAGCCATTAAGATAAAAGCAGAAACTAAGCAGCAAATCCTGAAAAATCCAACCCTCCAGTCAATCACCCAAAAAGTTGATGATTTAAGGTCAGAAGTAAAAGAATTACAAGATACCCTTTCTGATTATTTATTACAATATCAAAAACTCACCGGTGCCAGTGAAATTGAAGGTGAAGATGGTGAAACAAGGATTATTGTTAACACTGCTCGTTTGGTTAAAGGTTCTCCTAAATTTTCCAAAGAATAATCATGAAGAAAAAACTAGTTATTATTGTACTGGTATTAATGTGCTTTTCTTTAAGCGGTTGCTCTCTTAAAGAAAATTCAAATTCAGAGTCTGAAGTAAATATTCCCATAATCCAAAAACAAGAAATGAATCAACCATCAATTTCACCAACATCAATCCCTCTTTCCCAACCAAAGATTCTTATTAATGCAAAAAAAGAATATACCGCCACTTTAAATACAACCGCCGGAGAGATTAAAATTAAACTTGATACGCAAAAAACTCCTATTACGGCCAATAATTTTATTTATTTGGCTCAAAACCATTTTTATGACAATACCATTTTTCACCGTACAATCAAAGATTTCATGATTCAGGGAGGAGATCCCAAAGGTGATGGTACTGGGGGACCGGGATATAAATTTGATGATGAACCTTTTGAAGGTGAATACCTAAGAGGAACGGTAGCGATGGCCAACGCCGGACCTAATACTAATGGCAGCCAGTTTTTTATAATGCATAAAGATTACCCCTTGCCTAAGAATTATGTTATTTTTGGCCAAGTAATTGAAGGATTAGAGGTGGTCGACAAAATTGCCGAAGCCCCGGTTAAACCCAACTCTTTTGGTGAATTATCTACTCCGGTAAATCCGGTCAAGATTGTTAGTGTTGACGTTCTGGAAAAATAAGTTTATTGATTAAGATGTTCTGGCAAATCCTTATTTTTACAACCGGTACAATCTCAATTCTTTTTGCCTTTCTTCTTTACCGTTGGGTAATCAAAAAAGAATGCGGTAACCCAAAAATGCGGGTTTTTTCCCAAGCAATTCAGGAAGGGGCACAAACATACCTTAAACAACTTTACAAATCACTTTCTCTTTTAGCATTAGCAATTGCCTTAATTCTTTATTTTACGCTAGGTTGGGAAACAGCCATCGCTTATCTTTTTGGTTCATTTTTTTCAGCGTTATCAGGATATTTAGGCATGACAATTGCCACAAAGGCCAATGCCAGGGTTGCCTGGGCAGCTAAAGATGGCTTAAAAAAAGCTTTTCCTTTAAGTTTTTTTTCCGGGGCAGTAATGGGACTTTCAGTAGTTGGCTTTGCCTTACTGGGAATGGCACTCGTCCTCTATATCTTTAAAGTTCCTTCGGTTGTTTTAGGATTTTCTTTTGGTGCCAGTTCACTGGCTTTGTTAGCCAAAGCCGGGGGAGGTATTTTTACAAAAACCGCTGATATTGGCGCTGATTTAGTTGGCAAAGTTGAATTTGGTTTAGACGAAGATGACCCCCGTAATCCTGCAGTTATTGCTGACAACGTGGGTGATAATGTCGGCGATGTTGCTGGTATGGGTGCAGATATTTTTGATTCTTACGTTGCCTCTATGGTAGCGGTAATGATTTTAGGTTTTGAATTATACCAGACTGATTGGCGATTTACTTTAACCCCTTTAATTTTGGGGGCAATCGGCATTATTGCTTCACTTTTAGGCATGATCTTTGTCCAAATGGGAAAAGAGAGAGATCCAGGAAAGGCCCTTAACTTTGGTACAATTGCCACGACCATAATTTTTGCCTTCCTTTCATTTTTTGCCCTCAAGTTACTCAATATTAACAGTTTTTGGGGAATCTTTGGACCAACCATGGCAGGTTTGTTGGCCGGGTCAATTTTAGGCTTTACTTCAAATTATTACACTGATATTGCTGGCCAAGCTGTTCAGGAAACTGCCAATTCTGCCAAAAGCGGCACAGCGATTTTAATCTTAAACGGTTTTTCTTATGGACTTTTCAGTGTTGTCCCTTCAATTATCGGCATCTGTTTGGCAATGATGGCCGCCTGGTTTATTGCTGTCCATTTCGGAATTGCCGGAACTTATGGCGTTTCCCTGGCCGCAGTAGGAATGCTTTCCGTGACTGGAATGATTGTTTCCGCTGATGCTTACGGCCCAATTGTTGATAATGCTAAAGGTTGTTCTGAAGCCGGAAAAGAAAGCGATAAAACCATTGCTGTTTGTGACAAATTAGATGCTGCGGGCAATACCGCTAAAGCAATTACTAAAGGTTTTGCCATTGGCGCCGCCGCCTTAACTGTTTTAGCTCTTTTTGCTGCATATATTGAAACTGTCAATCTTAAGAGCCTTGACCTGACCCAACCTGAAGTAGTTGTTGGCTTATTCCTAGGGGCAATGATGCCGCCACTTTTTTCAGCTTTAACAATTTTGTCTGTAGGGAAAAATGCCTTTTTAATGGTTAAAGAAATTCGCTACCAGCTTGAAAAGAAACCCGGGATTCTTACTGGAAAAGAAAAACCAAACAGCAACCGCTGTATTGAAATTGCCACCAAAGGAGCACTTAAGGAATTGGTCCTACCAGGAATTTGTGCTTTTGCGGCGCCTTTAATTATTGGTTTTTTACTTGGGCCAAGGGCTTTGGGTGGATTTTTGGGCGGGGCAATTATTTCCGGCATTGTTTTTGCCCTTTTTATGGCTAACTCTGGCGGACTTTGGGATAATGCCAAAAAATATATTGAAGACGGAGCTTTGGGCGGTAAAGGCTCTGAGGCCCATAAGGCCGCAGTTATCGGTGATACGGTTGGCGATCCTTTTAAAGATACTGCGGGACCTTCAATTAATACTTTAATAACCGTCATGTCCCTCTCGGCAACTGTTTTCGGCTCCCTCATTGTCCGCTATGCACTTTGGGGAAGATAAAATCCAGAGATACTGGAGGTCTATATGAAGGTGTAAAGCTGCATGTTTAATTTTGGGATTTTTCAATTTTCTTATATTCTTGATACGAAAAAACAAAAAGATAAACAGTCATTGCTAAAACCGGAGCAAGTACTAAATAAAAAGCTATTTGTGGAAAAAAAATGCCTAAAAGAGAAATTAGGGCTATAGCTTTAAAAAGCTTACCTCCAAGCTCGTGAGTCCGATTCCAAACTCGGTCACTACTTAAAGTCCAAGGCGTCCGAATACCAATGAACCAGTTTCTTTTCGCTTTGCCAATTAAGACTCCCGCTGAATAGAACAAAAGGGCAAACGCTGGTGAAAGCATTGAACCAAAGTTAAATCGATAGCCTAGATTCCAGAAAATTGAAAGCAAATAAAGGTAAAAGAGAAAAAGAATTATTAGAAAAATAAAAGTTTCAAAATAAGACCGAAATTTTTTGATATTTTCCTTTAAAGGATCAATCTTAGGCAAAAAAAGAAATAGCAAGTATAAAGCAAGCGAAATAACAGGCATTAAAAAAGATCCTAACAGCTTTGAACTATAGCCATTAACTTCACCGTTTATTCCCCAATGCGAAGCTATCATTTCCGGCAGTTTGGGATAAAAATAAAAGCCTAAGACAAAGGCCAAAACAATTAAAGCCAGCGTCGCTAAATTTATTTTCTTCATCAAAGCAATTGTAGCCCTGAAACAGATGGCAGTCAACGCATTTAGCTTTTAAAGGTTCTATTCGGTTGGAGGTGTGAAGCTATAACACCTTCCAGGTGTAAACCTAAACTTACCTAATCAATATTTGAGAAATATCTTCATGAAGTCTTTACCATCAATTATTCCTAAAGAGCCTTGTTGACAGTCTTTTTCCCCAAATTTTGCAAGATTATCACTGATCATTCCTGGAGAATAAATTAGTAAAGGAACCGGATCAGCCGAATGATCTTTGTGACTGCAAGGAGTTGAATGATCAGCGGTAATAGCAACTGTTGCCTCTACTTTATCCAGATGATCAATCGCTTCGTCAATTTTTTCAATAAAATCTTTTTTTCCTTGAGGATTACCGTCTTCACCAAAAAGGTCTGTTGGCTTTATATGAACAAAGAGAAAATCATAGTCTTTAATTTTTTCCTTTGCCATGTCAATTTTCGCAGTAATATTAGTATTTGGTTTACCGGTAGCACTCGCTACAGGAATTAAATCCATGCCTACCATTACACCTAAACCTTTGTAAAGACCAGCTCCAGCAATGCATCCAGCCTTAGCTAAATTCCATTTTTGCGTAAACGGTTCAACCTTTTTATAGTAACCCGGTCCTCGAGTTAAAAGATAATTGGCCTTTAATTCTCCTTTAACTTCTCTTTCTTGATTAACAGAATTTTTTTCTAAAAGTTCATGGGTTTTTTCTAAAAATTTTTGCAAAACTTCGGCCGTGAATTTTGCTTCTGGTGAATTATCTAAAGGTTGAGGAACATTAACTTTTAAGCCTTCCCAGTTTTCGACAACTTTATCTTCAGTAACATAATGAACATCGGAATTGGTAATTTTGTCAGACAACCCTTTACCCCGCATGACAATACTTAAACGATGACCAACACCTGGTTTAACTAAAAATTTAATCCCATCAATTTCCATGCCGTTAAATTCCGATACTAAAGGAGTGGTATCGTCAATCCGACCGGCCCGACGATCAATGACTCTAAGTTCATTATCAACTGTCGCCACATTACCACGGATGGCAATATCGCCTTCCTCCAAGATTTCTCCCACACCAGCAGCTTCAATTGGCCCTCTTCCGGGATAATCAGTTTTCAAATTATAACCAAAAATTACTAAATGAGCTTCATCACTATTAGGTCTGATACCTTTACCTAAGGTGAACATTAACCCGGTTTTTCCCAACTTAGCCATTCTGTCCATATTTGGTGTCTTGGCCGCTTCTAATGGCGTTTTATTTCCAAATTCGGGAACCGGTAAATCACCCATTCCGTCACAGATAATTAAAATATGTTTATTCATCTTCTACTACACTGTGTGCCACTTTATTTTATTTTAATAGTTTTTCCTCAATTCGCAGTAACCGATTATATTTGGCCACTCTTTCACCTCTATCTGGACCACCAAATTTGGATTGCCAACTGCCTGAGCCAACACACAAGTCAGCAATCATATCGTCATTAGTTTCTCCACCACGGTGGGAAATCATCGTTGTAAATCCTGCTTTATGAGAAAGTAAGATCGCATCAATCGTTTCCGAAACTGTACCAATTTGGTTAAGCTTAATGAGAACGCTGTTAACTGCTTTCAAATCAATGCCTTTTTGAATCCGCTTGATATTGGTGGTGAGTAAGTCATCACCAACAACTTGGATATGATCACCAACTCTTTTGGTAAACTCAACCCAAGATTTCCAATCTTCTTCGGCAAAAATATCTTCCATCGACCAAATTGGATATTTACTAGACCAACCTACTAAAGTTTCTAACCATTCACCGCTTTCCAATACTTTTCCACCCTCACTTTTTAAAACATATCTTCCATCTTGATAAAATTCGGATGCTGCACCGTCAACTCCCAAGACAATTTGATCAGGAAGTTTGTAACCAGCTTTTTCTGTGGCCTCAACTAAAATTTGTAATGCCTCTTCATTGGATTTCATTTCTTTGGGCATAAAAGCGCCTTCAAATCCGACTCCAGTGGCGTAACCTTTTTCTGAAAGCAGTTTTTCTAAGGCATGGAAAATTTCTGCACCAACCCGAAGACTTTCACTAATAGTTGGAAAAACTTCTCTTTTGGGAATAATAAAATATTCCTGGCAATCAGTTGACCAATTCCCATGTTTACCACCCTCTAAAACTAAAACTAAAGGTTGGGGCAATTGAAAATTAGTGTTGCCAGATAATTTACCAAAATATTCATAAAGCGGTATTTTTTGAGACCGAGCGGCTGCCCGGCAAATTGCCATTGAAACGCCGCAAGTGGCATTGCCACCTAATTTAGATTTATTATCGGTTCCATCTAAACTAATCATTGTCTGATCAATAGCTCGTTGATCACAGGCATCCTGACCAACTAAGGCATCTTTAATTGGGCCATTAACATTGGCCACTGCTTTTAAAACTCCTTTACCAAAATATCTTGATTTATCTCCGTCCCGAAGTTCCAAAACTTCAGCTGCACCCGTAGAAGCGCCAGAAGGAACTCCACCCATGGCCTTGGTTCCATCTTCCAAAGTTACTTCTGCCTCAACAGTGGGCACCCCTTTGGAATCTAAAATTTCCCGAGCATGAACCTCAACAATTTTCATCGTTCCTCCTTAAAAAGATATTTAAATGATGCGTATGATTTTAACACCTTTTAGAATAAGATAACAATATAACAAAATAGCGAGATAACAATTATTTCCTTTCTACTGTATATGTTACCGGGTGGGTTAAAAAGATAACAGGCGACTCTTCCACTAAATATCTTTGAAAATCAAAATAAATATTTTTTCTTTCTTCACGCGAAAGAGTTGTCCGTCCGTCTTCTAAAAGCTTATCAATACGCAAACTTTTAAAATTGGCTAAATTTCCTTCTTGGGTTGAGTGCCAAAAGTAATATTGGTCCGGGTCTTCGGGAACTTCCCTGGCTAGGAGCAAAACATCAAACTGGTCAGGAATCGCAGAAATTATTTGTACTTCAGAATCAATGCCAATTTCCGCCCAACTTTCTTTAATCAAATTAGCCATCTCTTCATAGGCAAGAAAGGTAGCAATCTTTATTTTGGTATTTTCTATTCCTCCTTCTTTTTCTAAAAGCTGTTTAGCATGGGCAATATCTTTTGCATAAGGTTTAACATCCGGGTTATAAGCCCAAGAATCAGGGTTTAAAGGCCCAAAAGAACGCTTCTCGCCAGTCTCTTTAGGAATGGCATAAGCTAAAGCCTGACGATAGGATTTGCTGGAAAAAGGCGGACGGCTGGTATCCAAAAAAAGCCCTAAATAAGCATCTTTTCTTAAGTTTTCTTTCACTTCAACTTTTGGGCCAAGGGCTAATCCTTTTAAATCAAACAAATTCTCAAGAATATTGACCTCGCCTAAGTTAAAGGCAGTTTTTAACTCACTTTCCGTATTATAAAAGCGATAGTATTTATTAGGCATCTCGTTTTTTTGGGAATTTAAATAAATCCCCTTAATAAATTTATTATTTTTATCAATTTTTTTAACCTTATAATCACCCAAACCGATTAACCCTTTTTTAAAAAGAGGACGGGAAAGAACGACAGGTAAAGGAGAAAAGGCATCTTTGAGGACAAAAGTTAATTCATTTCCATTAAAGGAAAAAGAGATGTCTTTGAAATTGTAATTAATATCTTTAACAGAAAAGGAAGTGCCGTCATGCCAAGTGGCCCCTTGGTCATTAATCTTAAAAATGTAAGTTTTACCTTGATCAGTAGCATCCCAGCTGGTGGCTAAACCCGGTAAGGGTTCACCTTTAGAAGAAACCTTAGTTAAGCCGTAAGAAATATCTTTAAGGACAAGTTCAGGCAAATCACTGACTGTGGGCTGGCCAACAAGGCCAATTTTTAAAAGTGTTTTGGGCAAAGGCAAGTATTTCATTAAACGGGGGAGAAAGAAAAAAAAGCAAACGCCTAGAAATAACCCTAAAATAACCGTCAAAAATTGTTTTTTGACAACTGCCGTTAAAAAACGATAAATAAAACGAAGTCTTTTTGTTAAACTCATTTTTTTTACTTTATCCAAAGTTGGGCCAGTGAAGAAAAGAAGAAAAGGACAGCCACAATAATGGTCAAATTAGAAACCGCCTTTTCCACTCCCCTTTTGGTTGAATAGGTACCTAATCTACCACCAAAAGGCCCACTTAAACCCACTCCTTTAGATTGAATGATGATTAAGCCGATCAAGGCGATACTTAAAATTATTTGTAGAGCTAAAATTATGGTCTTCATTATTCAAAAAGCCAACCAAAAATACCATTGAAAATTTCTATCATGAATGATACCAAAACTAAGGCCCAAAAGAAAGAGAGAGTAATTTTAGGCACGACAAATCCAGCAATGGTGAATCCGGTAAAAGTAAAACCCACAACCTTAAATCCTTCGACAGCAATTAAGACAGCCAGCAGGACTAAAACGTTAATTACCCAACGGAAAGCTCCTAAGGTAATTAAATTAATGGGCATCAAAAGAAGATTTAGAATTGGCTTAATAAGAAGGTTGAAAATTGTCAGGAAAAGAGATGCCCAAAATAAGACTAAAAGGTTTCCATTATAATTTACACTTTGGGTAATATTACCAATTAACCAAAGTGAAAGAAAATTAAGAAAAATTCGCCTTAAAAAATTTTTCATTATCTTACTTTAGCATTGGTTAGTTTTGCTTTGCAAGTTATGCTTTCGGAAAGAACGCAAAATAAATATCATCAAAATAATAAGCATGACCGACCCTAACAAAAGTCCCCTTTGCAAAAGTGAAAAAACTTTAAATCTCAGGGATATTGTTTGGTCATCGGCAGTAAAATTAAGATTTAGAGAATAATCAGTCAGGTTATCCTTAGGACTGATGTTAAATCTTTGTTCAAAAACAGAAAAAGGCAAAACAACAGGGTATTGCCAAGAAGACGGGGTAACTTTTCCATCCTCAGAAAAAAGCTTTAAATTATAGATGGCAAAACCACTTAAGTTGCGGATTTTTGCTTCAGCTAAGTTTCCTTTTAAGGACCAGATATTTCCGGGATTAAGTTCTTCCACTGCCAGGATTTTTTGTCTCGAAGTTACTGCTTCTTTGCTCATAGAAACAAAAATTTGGCGGTTTGAAGAATTTTTTTCGCGGTAAGAACCAGGTGGATAAGGGAAAGCATCATTTTTGCCGTGAATGACAAAAACAAAATGGTTAAGATCAAACTTATTGAAATAATCCAAGCCGCCAGTGGTATTGGCCCAAGTCGGGTCAACCATCAGCCACTGTTTTTGGATTTTATCATAATATTCTGGCCAGGAATGCAAAAGATCATTTTCCAAAGAAAGATTGTTTAACTTTGGATTATCAGTATAAGCAAAGCCTTCCAGTTCCCTCGCAGGAATCCCAGCTGCCCGGCAAAGGGCAATAAAAAGGTCAGTAAATTCAGAACAAACTGCTTGATCAGGATTTTTTAAGGCGGCAACTGCTCCTTGGCGAAGCCCTTGGCCAAGATTGTCATACTGATAATTTAATGTTTTGGCCACAAAATCAAAAATTTTTTCCGGCGATTTTAGTTCTTTTGCTTTTTCAGAAATTTCAGGAGAAAGCGTTTCCCAGTACTTAGTCGGCTCTAAATAATCATTTGGATTTCCATTAAAATCAAAAGTTGTGTTTGTTTTAGGGCGGCCAAAGATATCTGCTTGTCCGGCAACCTCTACTTTTAGCTTTTGATTAGGAGCAAGAAGAAAATCTGCAAACCAGTTGCCATCTTCATCAAGACTAACTTGCAAAGGCAGGGGTGAGATATTTCCAAAAAAAACTGTTTGATAAGGAGTATCTGGCGGAATGGTTATTTTTTCAATTACCTCTTTGTCCGTGGGGTTAACCAAATCATAATAAAGGTTAAAGTCAAAAGTTTGATATTGGCCCAAAGAAACTAAAACCCCATATTTGATCAGGTCGTCTTTTTTAAAAGAAAGAAGAGTAAAATTTTCATTCATCTCTTCTTTTCGGGGACTGGGATTAACAAAGGCAATCCGGCCAAATTCACCAGGAATTTTTAAATCAACATTATATTCCTCAATATCCTGGTAATTTGCTAACTTAGGTAATGAAATCTGCCAAAGATTACCTTCTTTTTTAGCTAAATCACGGACTTTATATTTTAAAATAAAGGAAAGCATTTGCCCTTTACCAACAATTTTTTCATTAAAAGCAGTTGAGAGGATGACTGTCTTTTCTTTTTGGGTAGTTTTAACCCGAAGGGCGCCTATCTTGTCATAAGCTTCGACATTATAAACTTGACCGCCGACTATTGATAAAGCATATTCTGAAACATAAAAATCTGCCGTCTGGTTAACTAAAGAAATTTCTTGAAAAACAGTAGCTTCCCCGTTTTGGGCAAATTCATAAGTAGTTTTGTAAAAAGAGGCAAAATCATTAGCCCAAGCAGATTGGCTGGAAAACAAAAAAAAGAATACCGTTAATAAGAAGTTATAAATAATTTTTTTGGTCACAATTCAATAATAACTAAATGGTCACCATTCTGCCAGAGGGGTTGTTTGTAATCGAAACTCATTGTTAATTTATTTTACTCCTTGACATTCGGGTTTTCTTTGGCGTATTCTAAATAATAGAAGTATAAAACATATTCAAACAGATTTTTAAAGATTGCAATTATCACTGAGACAAAATATAAAAATATAGTTTCACAAAATTTGCGGACGCATCAAAAAAATGAAGGTCATCTGAGATTTGAATAGTGCCTAATCAGCGTAAATCCAAACCTTAGATGAAAAAATAACAATGCCAGTTACAATCTATAAACGTCAAAAACAAATTCTGGACTTTATCAGTCAATATATTCAAAAAAATGGCTATTCACCGACTTTGCAACAAATTGCTGAAGCTTTGGGAGTTTCTTCTTTAGCCACTGTCCATGAACACTTGGAAACAATGGCCAAAAAAAAGTTAATCAAAAAATTTGAAGGCGCGGTTCGCGGAATTGAAATTGTTGATAAAAAACTAGGTGAAATTACCAAAGGAGTAGAATTACCTATCTTAGGCTTTATTGCCGCAGGCTTGCCAATTGAACCGCACACTGACCCAAATGCGACAATTCATGTTGCCCCGGGAATGCTTTCTGGCCGAAAAAGGGCATTTGTTTTGCAGGTAAAAGGTGAGTCCATGATTGAAGAAGGAATTTTAGATGGCGACTTTGTGGTTGTAGAAGAACAAGCAGAAGCAAAAAACGGAGACATTGTGGTTGCCCTTTTAGAAAATGGTTTAGCGACTTTAAAACGTTACTTTAAAGAAGCAACTAGGATTAAACTAGCTCCGGCTAATGCCAAAATGCAACCAATTTATGTAACCGATGTTAAAATTCAAGGCAAAGTCGTGGGAGTCATTAGGAAGTTTTAACTTCTGTAACTTTATCTAAAACTCGAACTTCTTCTCCTTCTAAAGCATGTAAATGGTCGTGAACTTTTCCCCTCTCCATCTTGTCCATCAAGTTCTTTTTCTACCTCTTTTCCTTTTTTTTCTTCATTTGGAACTCTTCGACTAGCTAGCCCAGCATCAACAACAAATTGATCAGCTCCTACACTGGCATCAGTCCCCTTATACCCTTGTTCATTTCTTAATGACATAAACCAAATTCTACATCTTAGATTTTAAAATAACAACTTTAAGTTTACACCTGGAAGGTGTTATAGCTTCACACCTCCCTTACTAGTAATTTTATGAAATAAATAACTTTATTAAACCTCAAAAAAATTTTTTTAAAATTTTTTACAGACTTTCTTAGTAATTACTGAAGCATTAATTTGTTCTGAGGAACCTTTTATATCTTTCATATAAAAATCTATGTCCTTTAAAAGACGATAATCTGCAATCTTTTCAGTAAATTCAATTCCAGAAAGATGGTCATACTCATGTTGAATTACTCTGGCCAAAAGCCCATCACAAGTAAGTTCGAATCTTTGGCCATTTTTGTCTAAAGCTTCAATTGTAATTTCTTTTGGCCTAATAACCGGACCAAATAAGGTTCCCTTAGCAACACTCCCACAACCCTCATAAATGGTCGATTTTTCTTCTGAGAAGTGAATGATTTTTGGATTGATATAAACACGGAGTTCATCTGCTTGATCAGCTGACCTGGTTTTTGTTTGCCGAGGCTCAGTAATAATAATTTGATAATTTTCCCCAATTTGAGGAGCGGCCATGCCAACAAGTTCGTTAGCTTTCATTGTTTCCACTAAATCAACAATTACTTGTTTGACTTTTGAATCATTGACATCAGTCACTTTTTGATTTGAAGCTTTTAATCGCGAATCACCGGCTTGAAGAGTATCTTTAACCATAACGCTATGTTAACACAAACTAAATGGATTATCTAATTTAGGTTTACACCTGGAAGGTGTTATAGCTTCACACCTTCATCATGAACTATTCAA
>JAMCYY010000083.1:4311-6100 GCA_023473205.1 Patescibacteria group bacterium | reverse complement strand
TATCTTGAATTTCGTTTTCATAACTTTTTTTTAAGGAAAGTCCCAGAGATGCCCCTAGTAGATTTAACTTCTGGAAAGGTAAGATATCTTTTGATTGATGGTTTATGGTTTGGAAGGTGGTTTGTTTATCTATACAACCTTGAAAAATTGTCCTGTAAAAAAGAAAAAGCGATTAGAATTACCAACACAATATCTCCATTTAGCCGGATACTGAGATACATGTTCGGCAGCCTGACCTATATCATTCACGTAGCGAGCATATATCTCAATATCGCCCACGAAGTGGGCATATATCTATTTTTTGTTTATTTTTTCTCTTCTTCCTTCTTCACCACTTCCTCTTTCTTTTCTTCCTTTTTGGTCTCTTCTTTTTTGGCAACTAAATGTTTCTTTTTATGGTGAACTTTTTTTGGTTTGGGCCTGGCGGAAATTTGTTCCCAGCGGTTCCAGGAAATTTCCGCGATTTTGTTGACCAGGGTGTTATAGCCCATTCCTGCTTGTAAGGCGGCAACAGCAAATTCTGCAGTTCTTTCTAGGTAAGGGTTAGCATTAACTTCGACAACATAAGGGACTCCATCTTGCGCGAGCCGGATATCAACTCGAGCATAATCCATTACCTGGAGGGCATGGGCTGCTTTTGCTCCTACCATCGAGATAGAGTTTCTTAATTCCGGGGTCAAATCAGTGGCTACGCCAAAATTAATGGCATTATATTCTTCACTCTCTTCATCAAATTTAGCTTTTTCACTATAAATTTTAGGTAAATGGCTAGGTAATTTTGAATAATCAAGCTCCAATAAAGGGAGCACTTCTGGTGGATCATTCCCCAAGACACTGACAAAAAATTCTCTTCCATCAATATATTCTTCAACCAAAGCAACTTCATTAAGTTCCTTATGGATAAAATCAATTCTTTTCACCATGCTGTCGTAATCATTAACAAGGGAGTTGCCACTAACGCCGGTTGAAGCATCCCCCCTTAAAGGCTTTACAAATAAGGGAAAGCGCATTTTTCCGGCGAATTCCAATTTTCCTTTAGCAAAAGTGGCATAATTCGGGCAAGGGACATCATAAAAAGCCATTAATTTTTTGGTGACAGCTTTATCTTGCCGAAAAGCCATACCGGCTGGCCCTGTTCCGGTAAAACGAATTTTCATCATACTTAAAACCGCGGCAACATACATTTCGCCATAATAATCATCATCAAAAGTTTCACACAAATTGAAAACTAAATCTGGTTTTTGGTCTTCCAAATTATCAATTAATTCATGAAGGTTATTATGGATTCCTAAAAGGGAGGTTTTATGTCCACTTTCGGTTAAAGCATTAACTACCTCATCCACGACCTCATCATGGGTTGATTCATGATTGCTTCGATCTTCATCGAACAAGACGGAAATTTTTAATTTGTCCATAATTCCTTAATTTTTACAAAATTTATAACTGGGTAAAATTTTTAGTATAGAGATAATTCATGACTAAGGTGGTGATAAAACTACTTAAGTTGGTAAATAATTCTTCCGGACGGTTTATTTCCACCCTTAATTTCATGGCGCTGGCTCTGTTTCTAAGTTCCGTAATTAAACTTTCAATCGTATCTTTTTCTACTCCTGTCCAATAATTGATCACTTGGCTTAGCTGGTGCCGGTAGGCATTAAGGACAATCGCTATTAGTTGGCCGTTTTCTTTAATGGGAAAGAGATTCCGTAAATCTTCATCAATGGTTTGGGGTAAAATGATTTTTTTAGTATCTTCATCTTTCGCATACCAGTCAATTAAAAGATATCTT
>JAMCYY010000083.1:0-4301 GCA_023473205.1 Patescibacteria group bacterium | reverse complement strand
TTTCTTCAATATCTTCATCGGTTGTTTCTTCAATGATGGCGGGAGTTTTTTTCCCGAACTTCTTAACAACTTTTTCAACATATAAGAGCTTTTTTATCGCCGGAGTATTAAGATATTTCTTTTCCCATTCTGACCCAGGAGTTAACCAGACCGCAAATGATTCGGCGAAATCTTCATCAGGATGTTTTTGCGCATACCAGCCAGGAACATTTCTGACATAACTTGGGCTAAAAGGTTTGGGCCGGTAATATTCGCGGTAGGGACGGAAAAATGAACCAAAAGTTTTTTGCCAATCAAGATGCAAGTAAAGGGAATAAGCGTAATTAAAGGCGTGGCCAGCTTCATGACGCAAATACATCATTGTTTCCTGGTCATTTTCCGCTTCAACCCCAGTTAGCTCTGTTTCAAGCTCGCTTAATTGCGGATCAGCTAAATAAAAGGGGATGCCAATAATGGGTACACGGCTGGGACAACCCCATTCATCAGAGAGATAGCATTTTGGTTTGAAAGTAATACCTTTTTCTTCCAGTTCTTTATAAAGTTTATTGATAGGTCCTTCCAATCTTGAGCCTTGGATTTTTAAGGAAAGTTCATTGATTCTTTTTGATAAAATTTCTTTTCGGCCGGGAGTGGAAGGGTAAACTCCGGTTTCTTGGAAAATAGGTTTACTTGACCTTTGTTTCATAACCAAATCCATAGTACCACTTTTTCCGCTGCTAAAGCTAGTCCTCATCCTCCTCGTAATAGCGGACTTCAGTCCGCGCCGTGTCCCCTTTGTACTCTGGGTATCCCTCTGTACTTTGTGCTATGAACTCAGGGTCAGTGACTTTTGAGTAATCTAACATATCAAAAAGGTGTTTTTCCTTCTCCGCGTGTATCCTTTGTACCATGAACTTACGTAGTAATTTTTCCCTTTTTTCAACCCATGATTTTGTTTTTGCCATAGATTTATTTTATAATTCTTGTCAATTATTTAATAGCAAAATGAAAGCAGAAATTGTTTTACCTGAAACGGCTGTAAATCCCGAAGTCCAAAGTTATCGACAGGCTTTAGATTTTATTATTGAGAGAGGCATAAAGGACGAGACGCTAAAATCAGTGGTTAGAGAGATATTAAATCATCATGTCGATCCTCGTTTTTATAGCTTAACCGCAACTAAATCAGGAAAGGTAACTAATGAGTTTTTAAGTCAGCATGAAGGAAGTGAACTTTATCATGTGCTTTGTATGTGTCATCAGCTTAATCGTTCTTTACAAAGTGAACCTTGTTTACGAGAAACGGGTTGTGTTTTTGGCGTTAAAAGGAATTATTTTGAACCAGCCTTAGCCGGAGTAATTCTGCATGATATTTATAAATGTGGTGTCTCTTCTGATTTTGATAGCTCAACTTCTTGTCCCGATCATGCTCAAATTGCGGCAGAGAGGTTTTTGCGAGTTGCCCAAGAATATGGACTTAAGGAAACTGTTAGTTCAAAAGTGGCCATTATTATTAGATTTCATGGCGGTCTTTTTACTCCTTCCTTAAAAGAAAAATTTGATTACAATCTTTCTCTTGAAGAAATCTTTTTTGAAGAAATAAGGGACAAAATTATGGTAATTTTAGCAAGGCATGTTCACGAGTTGGATATGTTAACTTCAAATGGAACTGCGCCATCCCCTGGAAAAGAACAGAGAGAAGATTTTATTGCTTATCTTTTAAGCACTGAAGATTATCTTAAATGTGCAGGGGACTGAAGATTTATTTTAATAATTTTTTTAGCTTCTTTTCAAAATAATTCCAATTTTTGTCAATAATTTTCAATTCTTCTTTGGTTAATTTACTGTAAACTTTATTGAATTCAGGACAATACCAAATAGCGCTTAACCAGGTATCTTCTTGAAGCAGTTAAAACCGCAAATTCATCTTTGCCTTTAACTCCTCTTTTGTTCCATTCATCTGTCAAATCTTTTCTTATTTCAATACTTTTAAGACGTAAGTTTACCCACTCTGGAGAGTAGCCTTTTTTTAAATAGGTTTGCATCGCCCGGTTGATTGCCATCTCCGGATCAGTGGTTTCCTCAATTCGTTCATAACCAACTCTGGCAAGCCAAAGTTTAAAAGGTTCGGCATTGGGTGAGGGAATTGACTGAATGATACGGAGCATGGTTTCGGTATCGGCTACATCAGCAAGCCGCATCTTTCCGTCTAAAGCAAGCATTTTCAAAGCGTTACATTTTGTAACGGTTTCATCTGCTCCTTCATCGAGTAATCTCTTTTTAAGGACTCGCCAATAAACTTGAGGATTGATACTTTCGGAAAGAATAGCGATTATATCAACAATCGAGAACCACCATTTCTCTTGTTTTTCATCCCAAATTCGGCGAATTTTTTTGCCTTTAAAGAGAGTGATATTGGTATTTTTCATAACTAAATTTATGTTACCAAACAAAACCCGAATTGGTCAAGGAGTTAATTTAGAGAAGTAAAAATTAACTTCAATGTGATAAAATGCTACTATTATGGTTAAAAACACGGTAAAAACTACAGACCCACAAGGAGAATTGCTTACTCAAGTTGACGGACATAATCAGGTAGTTGGAGAAATAAGCAGAAAGGCAGCCCACAAAACTCCTGGTGTTTTTTACCGAACAATTTATGTTTTGGTTTTTAATGAAAAAGGTGAGGTTCTTTTACAGAAAAGAAGTCCAACAAAAGATCTTTATCCAGATTGTTGGGATTTGTCTGTATCAAGTGATTACTGCCTCGAAAGAAGAAATTGATAGTACTCGTTGGATGACTATAGAAGAAATTAAAAAGTCAATGAGAGAAGGAAGTTTACAGTGGTATCCACGGCCATTGCAAGTAATTGAGTCTTTATATTAATTACTATAAGTCGGAGGCAGCAGTACTGCCCTGCTCACCTCGTGTACCCCATACACGCGTTCTACTATCTGAACTAGCCTCCGTTTTTGTTTATAGCTGATAGCTTACAGCTTATAGCTAATTGCTATCTTAATTTACCTATTAAGGCATTTATTTCTGCAACAATAAAACTAATTTTTGTATAAACATTTTGAAATTCTTCTTTATTAACATAGTTTAAATCAAGAGCTAAATAAAAACCGGTAACTACTTCTTCTGCTGAAGCGACTGACATTCTCAAAAATCTTTTGAATTCAGCATCTGATTTTTTATCTGATCCTTCAGCAATATTTAAGATAACTGATATGATTGCTCTTCTAATTTGATCAACTAAACAAAATTTTTCTTCGTTAGGGAATTTTTTTGTTAAAAGATATACTTCTTTAACTAATATTCTGGTATCGCTCCAAACTCTTAACTTTTCAAAACGGAACATGCATGCTTATTAATTGTTAATAGCTAAAAGGAAAAAGCTGTAAGCTATAGTCCGTTAGCTGTTAGCTAACTCTTGAATTCTAGCAAATTTTGTGCAAAAATGTAAGCGTTTTAATGAATTAACACTAAATGATAGTTCGCTTTCGCTAAAGCCAAGTCAGACTTGGCTAAAGCTTCAGCGAACAAAGAAAGGAAAGAAATGGCAACGAGTAATAATCAAGTAGCGACTTCTAATAATGCTTCTGCAAAACTTCAAGCCATCCGTTTAGCCATGGATCAAATAGAAAAACAATATGGCAAAGGCGCAATTATGCGCTTGGGAGAAAACCCGGCAGCTAAAGCCGGAATGGAATTCATTCCTACTGGTTCAATGGCTTTAAATATTGCTTTAGGTCTTGGCGGTGTTCCGCGGGGAAGGATTGTAGAAATTTATGGACCTGAAGCTTCCGGAAAGACAACGATTGCCCTTTCGATTGTCGCTGAAGCACAGAAGGCTGGTGGGGCGGCAGCTTTTGTTGATGCTGAGCATGCCTTAGATCCGATTAGAGCCCAGGAATTAGGGGTTAATTTAGATGAACTCTTAGTTTCCCAACCTGATACCGGAGAACAAGCTTTAGAGATTGTCGAAACCTTAGTCAGAAGCGGTGCGGTAGATGTTGTGGTTGTTGATTCTGTGGCGGCTTTAGTCCCAAGAGCAGAAATTGAAGGAGAAATGGGAGATGCCATGGTGGGAGTTCAGGCAAGACTAATGTCCCAAGCTTTAAGAAAATTAACCGGCGCAATTTCCAAGTCAAAGACCGTGGTGGTTTTTACTAACCAATTGCGACAAAAAATTGGCGTGATGTTTGGTAATCCGGAAACAACTCCTGGTGGACTGGCTTTGAAATTTTACGCTTCAATTAGAATGGATACTCGTAAAATTGAAACGATTAAGGAAGGTGAAGAAGCAATTGGCTCAAGACAT
>JAMCYY010000017.1 GCA_023473205.1 Patescibacteria group bacterium | reverse complement strand
TTTCGATAAATCACTATAACTCCGATAATTAAAACCGGAATTAATAATTTGGCAGATTGGTAAGTGTACATGGTAATTGCTGCAAGAACAAAAGCAGGAATTATATACTTTTTGTAATGTTGGGCTTTAAGAAAAAGATATACCGAACTTACAAAAAAAACACAATAAAGTGTATATTCAAAACCCACCCGACTGTAGTGAATTAACCAAGGCATTGTTGCCGTTACAAATGCAACCAACAAGCCAGAAAGTTTAGAATCACCCATACTCAGTTCTTTTCCTACAAAATACATTACCGCAACCATCGTTAGTCCCGCCAAGACAGAGGTCAATCTCGTACTAAACTCATTTAAACCAAAAAATTTAATAAAAGGAATTGTCAAATAAATTGCTAGTGGAGATTTATAATCTCCAAGTGATTGAAAAAATATTGGAAAAGGAACGCCATATTCATCTTTACCACTATTGAGGATGGAATACGCATTATAGCCAATAGAAGCTTCGTCACAAAAGAAACCGGCAGGAATTGAAGAAAGTTTGTATAAGCGAAAAAAAACCGCTATAATCAAAATAAAAATAAGGAACTTTTCTTTCTTCATTTAAATAATTTTATACCCTTTTTATGAAAATAAAACAGCGACAAACGAAAGTTTACATCCTCTTAATCATAATTATTTTGTTGGGTACTTTCTTTCGTTTCTTTGGAATTAATTGGGATCAAGACCAACACCTTCATCCGGATGAAAGATTTTTAACTATGGTGGCTGTTGCGGTTAAGATTCCGCCAAATTTAAAAGAATATCTTGATCCCCAAAGATCAACTTTAAATCCTTACAATCTTGGGTACAATTACTTTGTTTATGGTACTTTTCCTTTAACTCTAACGAGAATTATCGGAGAAATTTCCAAAAATATTGATTATGGTAATATCCACTTTGTCGGAAGAATGCTTTCCGCGATTTTCGACCTTGGGGTGATCTTCCTTATTTTTAAAATCGGCCAGAAAATCTGGTCAGAAAAGGTTGGCTTACTCTCGGCATTTTTATATTCAATCATGGTTCTTCCCATCCAACTTTCCCACTTCTTTGCTGTAGATACTTTTTTGAATTTTTTTATTGTCCTTTCTTTTTATCTCTTAGTTATTTTGATTAACAATTCTTCAATGACAAAAAAGAAATCGCTAATTATTATCTTTAGTCTAGGCTGTTCTTTTGCTTTAGCTTTAGCGAGCAAAATTTCAACAATACTTTTTGCTCCGATTCTTGCATTAGGTTTTTTGTACTTCCAAGTAAAACAAAAAAATCTCATCTTTTTTATTTTTTCTTCTTTTCTAATCATTATTAGTGCTTATCTAACTTTCCGTTTTAGTCAACCATCGGCTTTTGCCTCAATAAGTTGGATTAACCCCAAGATTAACCCACATTTTATTAATAATCTTAAAGAACAAAGGTCTTACGACAACCCCGATTCTTTCTTCCCACCGGCAATTCAGTGGAAATCAACCAAACCAATTATTTTTCCTCTAAAAAATTTAGTCTTATGGGGACTAGGATTACCATTGGGAACAATTGTTCTGAGTTCCATTGTTTATCTGGTTATCTTAATAACTTGCTGTCTTACAAAAAGAAAAGCCAACGATTCATCAATGACGATTAACGATTTATTAATCGTGCTTTGGATTTTTGGACTTTTCGCTTACCAAGGATCGCAATTTGCTAAGAACATGCGTTACTTCCTCCCAACTTATCCTTTTCTTGCCCTTGTCTCAGCCAATTTCTTAATTAAAGCCCATAATTTTTTAAAGAAAAAATTTTCTTACTCATATTTACTAGTTAATTGTTTGCTTTGTAAGGGCCTATTTCTAATTGCTCTTATTATTTACCCTGTTTCTTTTTTGTCTATCTACACTCACCCAACTACCCGTGTAAGTGCTTCTAAATGGATTTATGAAAATATTCCTGGCGGAGTAACTGCTCTTGAAGAAGAATGGGATGATGGCTTACCGCTTTCTTTACCAAATTATTCTTTAAATAATTATAAAAAAGAAACGGTTTTTATGTATGACCCGGATACTCCGGAAAAATGGTTAAAAATCAACCAAAAATTAGAAAAAGTAGATTATATTTTTTTAACTTCTAACCGGGCTTATGGTTCAACCATGAAAAGGCCTCAAGATTATCCACAAACTATTAAGTATTATCAGTCTCTTTTTAATGGTATCAGTAACTTTCAAAAGATTGCTGAGTTTACTTCCCGTCCTTGTTTCCCTCCTCTGGGTAGAGCTTGGTTTTGCTTTAATGATGATCAGGCCGATGAATCTTTTACGGTTTACGACCATCCTAAAGTGACAATTTTTAAAAAAAATAAAATTATTGCCAGGTAGCCTTAGTCTTCTCTTTTTTGCCTAAAAAATGAAAAGAAGCTCCTAACGAAAAATATTGCCAAATGGATTTTATTTGTTCTTGGAGGTTGCTAAATAAAGGTTTTACTTCCAAATTTTTCATTTCCGCTGAAGCCATATCTTTAATAATACCCATCTTTGCACACATTAAAGTGGTAAAACCGGTAAAACGCAAAGATTCTTCCTCCCTCATAATTTCTTGTTGAGAAAGATATCGACCAATCTCTTCTACAGTATAATCACCATTGCAAAGTGAATAATATTTAGATAATTTTTTCCAGTATCCTAGTGCTTTACTTAAATTTTCTAAGGTAAAAATCTTTTTAGGAAAAAGATCAACTCTATAAGTAAAGTAAGTACCCAAAATAATAAAAAAGTCATTTAATCTCAATGTTTTTAAAACTTTTTTAGGTTTACCTTGAAGTAAGGAAAAAGGAAGAAATGGAATTAACTTATGATCAAATTCTTCCCAGTTTTTAGCCAAAACCATCCCAAATTTTTCCTTTTCTTCCCAATAGGCAGTTCCCGGATAAGGAGTTGAAGTTTGTCCGGGATGAATAAAGTTATAACCAAGGACTTCTTTGAAAACTGTTCTTTGTTGTTGATAATATCCGTAAATGCTTTCCATGGGATTAAAACCCATTAGAGTAAAAAGCGGAGTCATCCCGGCTGCTTGCTGGTTTTTAAAAGCCTCAATCACTTCTGAAGTCTCTTGATTTTTATTAATCGCCATTAACGCTTTTGTTTCCGCACTATCAATGCCAATCTCTATCCCAATGCATCCAGCTTCTTTCATCATGGGTAAAAGGTTTTTATACTTATTAACATGCTGCGCCCGGGTTAAAGCACACCACTTAACTTTTAATTTTTCTTTTTTTATCAATAAACACAATTCTTCAACCCAATCTGGAAGTAAAAGAAAGTTATCGCCATGAAAGTGAAAGTTATTAATTTCATATTTTTCTCCAATAAACTTCATGTAGTTAATAAGATATAAAGGAGAATGCCATCTTACTTTCCTCTGCCATAAATTGGGAGATACACAGAAAGAACAATTATAAGGACAACCTCGAGATTCCATAATATCAATCGAAGGCTCGTTAGTAACATGCATCCTGCCTTCATACTTACCCATAGGCATAAGATCATAAGCAGGAAAAGGAATTTTATCCAAATTTTTAATAAGCTCTCTTTGTGGATTTCTGATAACCTTCTGGTCTTTTTTATAAGCAATCCCTTTAATCCTCTCGAGCTTTAAATTGTTTTTTTCTAAAGAGTTAATAATCTCCAAAAAGGTTTCCTCTCCCTCATGCAAAACACAAAGATCGCAAAAATCCACTGCTTCCTCGCACCTTGTTGTTGGATGAACTCCTCCATGGATCAACAAAGCTTTTGAATGTTTTTTAATAATTTTTGAGAGAGTAAAAGCATAAGGAGCTTGAACTGTAATATAAGAAAGGCCAATAACATCCCAAGGTTCTGAACGAACAACACTAACGACGTGGTCAAAATCTAATTTCTCCAAAGTTACACAAAGAATTCGAATATTAAGATTTGGTTTTTTTTCTCGTAAATATGAAGCAATTGTTCCTAAACCAATCGGTAGCCAAGGAGTTCCCAGACGGCCATATTTACCATAAATATCAGGAGGCCAAATTAAAAGAATATTCATTTTAAAATCCTAGACTTTCAATCTAAAAAAAGTTTTTCGTATGCGCTAATGGTCTTTTGATAATTAAAAATTTCTTCAATTTTTCTTTTAAGAATAACAAATTTGCTTCGATTTCGCAAAATAGTAAAAACGGCCTCGGCAATCGCTTCAGCGTCACCTACCGGAACAATTAACCCCATTTGTGTCATTTTTACCGGCATTCTCGCGCCTGGTAAATCAGTCGCAACTACCGGGCAATTGTTTAACATTGCCTCTATTTGTACTAAGCCAAAAGACTCTAACCGATCATCGCTAGGTAAAACCAAAACGTCACAAAGTGAGTAAAAAGAGGCCATCTTTTCCTCGGAAATATCACCCAAAAAATGTAAACGATCTTGATACTTTTTAAGTAAAGCAGAAATCTCCTCATAATAACTCTCGCCGATTACTCCTTTATATGGTCCCGCAAAAATAATTTTAAAAGAAGTGTTTAACTTTTTTTCCAAAAAAGGAATCGCCCTTAGTAAATAAGGAATTCCTTTTTGCTTAGCAATTCTTCCGGCAAAACCAATAAAATATTGACAATCTCCAATTTCTTTTCTCCATTTTTTTTCAAGAAGTATGTCAGGCTTACCAGTAATAATTGGCGGCAAAATACATTCAACTTTTGAACGAAACATTTTTAGATACCACGAATGCTCGGCATAATCCTTAGTGTAAGGAACAATTTTATCAGCGAAAGCCGCAGCCACTAGTTGTCCTGACCAAACTGATATTTCCGAAAGACGATTAAAAAGCCCTTTCCAGCCGGAAAGATCAGTATGGTGGGTTAAAATCACTTTCTTTCCTAAAATTTTTCCTAAAACGGCAAAGATAAAAGACTCGAACTGGGGAAGATGGCAATTAATTACCTGACAATTTTTAGCAAGGGCAATTAATTGAAAAGGTAAAAACGGCATAATTACTCCCTTGCCAATCTTGAAAAGGACCAAACTTCTAATCACCCAAACACCGTTTATTTCTTCTTTTTGAGGTAAAGATTTGTCATGCCAGGAAGTTAAAACCACCACTTGATGACCATGTTTAACCAAGCCCTCAGCTAATCGCTTAGCGTAAATTGTTACTCCACTAATATTTGGATAATAATAGGTGATACCAATTATAATTTTCATTTTAAAATCTGGGAAAGGCAGGTTATTTCTTCTGCTTTTTGGCAACAACCTCTTATTTTTTTGGAAAAACAATAGACTTTTGTTTTTGAAAGCTTATCTGCTAAATAGCCAGCAATTTCCGGATCATCATCTACAAAAATGTCAGGCTGCAGTTTTATCAAAATTTTCTCCTTGTATAAATGAGGTTGTTCGTTATTAAAATTAAGAAAGATCTCCTTAAATACATTTCTCATTTCTCTTTTTTTTAACCAGTTTTCAGTTTCTTTTTGTAAGAAGGAATATCGGCCAGAAACAATAAAAAGTTCATAATTGTTTTGTCCCAGCCCTTTAATAAACTTAATGTTTCCCTTAATCTCTGGACGGAAAAGGTAAAAATGAGAGATTTTACGTACCACCTGCTCAAGCTTCAGCTGGGGAAAACGATAATGCAGTTCTTTTTTCGGATGGCAGCCGCGGAAAAAAAATTCAATTAACTGTTTGGGCACTAAAGGTGGCTTATCAATAACAACCCCGTCAAGGTCAAAAGCAATCCTGGTTTTTTTCGTCATATAAAATTAATGCAAAATGCGAATTTTCTTATCATAAGGATATCAGCAAATTGAATTTTAGGCAATCTGCCGTTACAATAATGATATGCTTTCTGACTTGGGACAAATTTTTATTTGGTGGTTAACTATTTTAATTACCGGACTTGCCTTTTTACCTTTAACCAAAAAAATCTTTGCTAGATTTTTTGACAAAGGTTATCTTTTTGCCAAAGTTTTAGGGATTATGGTTTCTTCTTATTTGGTTTGGTTATTCGCCTCTCTTAAAATTCTTCCCTTTTACCGCGAAACCATTTTACTAGTAATGGTTATTGGCTTAATTGCCAATCTTTTGATACAGAAAGTTCTCACCCCCACAACTCACCCCCGACCCTTCGACTCTGCTCAGGGCAAGCCCACTTTCCACCTCTCACAA
>JAMCYY010000042.1:3434-6212 GCA_023473205.1 Patescibacteria group bacterium | reverse complement strand
GGAAACTTTATGTCCCGCCTTTTGCAGACTTGAAGCTAAATAACCCAGACCTAAAGGCGGATGCAAAATATGGCAGTCATAATTCGGCTGAAGAAGTAAAACTTTCATTTAGTTTTAAATTTTAGCATAAGATAAATTAAATTACTCTAGGAAAAATTACTGGCATTTCCTGGTTTTGCTTTTTAAAAGTTCTGCTATACTATAAGAAATTGAATATTCTTCCTACAAATGAAATCCAAAAAATATAAACAAAAGATCAGAAAAAGATTTTCTTTGAAAAAGATCCTGGATTTAGAAAAGAAAAAAGGCAAAAAGAAAATTGTTTTTACTAACGGAGTTTTTGATATCTTCCATGTCGGCCATCTGCATTATTTACAGGAATCAAAAAAACTTGGTGATATTCTGATTGTGGGTATCAATTCTGACAAATCAACCAAAAGGTTTAAAGGCCCCAAAAGGCCGCTGGTCAATCAAAATGAAAGAGTGGAAATTATTGCTGCCCTGGATTGTGTTGACTTCGCTTTTGTCTTTAATGAAACAACCGCCGAGCGCTCAATTAAATTTCTAAAGCCGGATATCTATACCAAAGGCGGCGACCATAAAATTGAAAATATTATTGAGGCGCCTTTAGTTTTTTCTTATGGCGGAGAAGTAAAAGTTATTCCGGCCACTGAATCGCGCTCAGTCACACTTTTTATTGAAAAAATTTTAAATGAAATTCCTTTAAAATTAGACCAAAGCTTGGAATATGCCAAATTAAAATTAAGGAGCAAGCATGAAAATCGAACTACAAAGAAAGCTCGATGAAGTTTTAGGACCGATCCTCTGCTTTCTTTTTTGGCCTTTTGCCCCTAAAAATGAAAAGAAAAAAAATAATAAACATAACTTTAAAAAAGTTTTAGTTATAAAATTTTTTGGCTTAGGAAGCATTTTATTGATTACACCGCTTCTTAAACAAATTAAAAAAAAATTCCCCCAAGCTAAAATTTACTTCTTAACCTTTAAAAATAACTTTCAAATTTGTAAACTTATTCCTGAAGTTAACGAAGTATTTACCCTGGAAGCAAAAACCTTATTAACATTTCCTCTTGAATTTCTTTCATTATTAAAAAAATTACGAAATGAAAAATTTGATTTGCTGATAGACCTGGAATTTTTTGCAAATTTTTCCACTTTAGTCAGTTTTTTTACTAACCCAAAATGCTCTGTTGGTTTTGAGTCCTTTAAGTTTTGGCGCCAAAGATTTTATACAAATAGTGTTGTTTTTGACCATGGCAAGCACGCCATTGACAATTTTTCCCGAACTTTAGAAGTTGTCTCTCAAGAAAAAAACTTGAACAAAGATTTAAATTTAAAGATTGCGGGAAACGATTTGGAAAAAGCCAAAAATATTTTAAAACAAAACGGTCTAAGCAGCCAAAATCAATTTTTAGTCGTTTATCCAACAGCCGGGGCTTTATGCGAAAACCGCCGTTGGCCCAAAGACCATTTCTTAAAACTCTTAAAGTTAATTTTATCTTATAAAAAAAACCTCAAAATTGTTTTCGTTGGCAGCAAAAGTGAATCTTCGTCAGCCCAGGAATTAATTGCTGGTTTAGGAAAAGTCTATCAGCCGAGGCTCATTAACTTATCCGGTAAAACCTCTATCCCCGAAGTTTGCGCTTTAATGAAACTCGCTAAACTTTTTATTGGTTCAGACAGCGGTCCCTTGCACATGGCCGAAGCAGTCGGGACGCCGACTGTTTCTTTTTTCGGCCCGGAAACACCGGCTCTTTACGGCCCAATCGGTGAAAACCATGCGGTTTTTTATGCGGACCTGCCCTGCAGTCCCTGCCTTAATGTCTATAATTCTAAACGTTATGTCTGCCAGGATAACCGTTGTTTAAAAGCTATCAAGCCAGAAACAGTTTTCAAGGTTGTTAAAAAAAAATATTTAGCATAAGATATCTTCGATGCAAAAATTAATTCTCACTTCTCCTAAACGTTTACTTGGTTTGGCTTTCCGTGCCATCAAGTGGCACTGGCTTTTTTACCTTAAAGGCAAAAGTTACCCTTTAGCCGCTGGTTTTTACATTACCAATACCTGTAATTTCCGCTGCCAAATGTGCAATATCTGGCGGAATCCTAAAAAAGACCGGATCAGTTTGGAAAATTTTAAAAAAATTGTTGATGATTTAGCCAATATGGGAACCTATTACTTGAGTCTTTCCGGTGGCGAGACTTTACTTTTACCAAATTTAGAAGAATATTTAAGTTATGCCAAGAAAAAAATTCCTTATGTCCACTTTGTAACCAATGGATTTTTACTTGACGAAAAACGGGCTAAAAAAATTGCTACTTCCGGAGTTGATGAGGTTTCCATTAGCATTGATGGTTTAGCTAAGTTTCATGATCAGCTTAGGGGAATTAAAGGCGCCTTTGACCACGCAATTTCCGCCATTAATAATTTAAAAACCTTTGCTCCAAAAGTGAAAATAGTGGTTAACAGTGTTATCTTACCTGATAACATTGACGATCTTTATAAAGTAGTTGAATTGACTAAGAATATGGGAGTTTTACATAAATTTCAGCCCTTAAACCAACATGAGCTTTTTGAAAATCAAAAAACAAAAAGTAAAGCCTGGAAAATTAGTGAAAAAGACATTGTAAAAATAAAAAAATTTATTAAATTTCTCAAAGAAAGTAAACACGTTGCCAACAGCCGATATTTTCTTTCCCAAATTCCGAACTATTTTGAAGGCAAAACCAACCAAGGAATTTTTTTCTTGGCATAACTTA
>JAMCYY010000042.1:0-3424 GCA_023473205.1 Patescibacteria group bacterium | reverse complement strand
TGCCAGTTCATACCCGTTAAACAAGGAATTTTTGCTGAGCGCTGTCTTTCCCCTTATATTTTTTGTGAGTTTAAAGAAGATGGCAAAATGTATCCTTGTTTAACGGGTATGAACTGGCAAAACGGGTTTGCGATTAAAAACGGCGTTAAAAAAACTTATCAAAGTAATGAATTTCAAGAAAAACAAAGACAGTTAAAAAATTGCCAACTTTGCCGGAAAAACATGTATATCTGCTACTTTGAACCCCGAATTACCTTCCCCCTACCAAATTTAATTAAATATCTTCGTATTCCGTAACATTGTAAATAATGTCATTGCAATCCGGCTTAGCCGGAGAAGCAATCCCGTAGAGATAAAAAATACTCTAAAAATTGACAGCCATAATGTAACATGTTATAAGTTTGGCTATGAATGAAGAAATTCAAAATCTAGGCTCAGAAAGAAAAGAAAAAGAGCCACAAAGAATTGTTATTCAAACAACTCGGGCTTTGGGTGATGTAATAATGCTTGAGCCAGTTTTGCGAATCTTGGTTGAAAGTGGAAGAAGGGTTGTTTTACCAATGCCCGCTAAAATTGGTGATTTGGTTAGACACTTACAAGCTACTGAACCAAATTCCCCCGGGGTTGAAATTGTTGACCCACAGCTACCATATCCTGGAGCAATTAATACTAGTAACTACTTAGCTTGTTTTCCTCAAATTAATTATCTTCCTGGCACCAACCGTTTTGGCCATTTATCAGAATGGCAAGCCTTTGTTTTCATGCAGGAATCAGGAATTCAATTTGAATTCAGACCTGATATGTTACGCCTTCCCTTAACTGAAGATGAAGTAAGACAAGGAAAAGAGATTATTAAAAAAATATCACAAGAACATGACGGAAAACCTGTTATTGTCATTGTTCCTGCCGCCGCTTCCTATAATAAATCTCTTTCTCCTCAAATAACTCAAGAATTAGTTGACTGGTTAACTGAATTTTGTCAACCGGTTTTATCAGTTGTAGACCCCTCTTATAATGAAGTTCAGGGAACAAGATTACAAACGCCGCAAATTAGACTTCTTCCGGCCGCAACATTAGCTGCTGGTGGTTTAATTACTGTTGATAGTGCACCTCTTCATCTAACTTATGCAGCTATGCGCTGGGCGCAAATGACTTCTGAAGTTGAATCACTATGTTCAAAGCATCAACTTGACCCGCAAAAAATTATTGGACTGCTTGGTAGTAGTTCTCCACAAAATGTTCTCTATGAAGGAAATCAATCTGTTTGTTCTTCACCTTGTGAGTTGGGACGTCCTTGTGCTGCTCATGGTTATACGGCAGTGGATCAATATTCCGAACAATTTGATAGAAAATTTTATCCTCAATCAAATGACACTGCTAAATTGAGACAAGCTGCCTGTATTTATCCTGATTACACGGAAAATCCTGAACATTCGTCAGTTTGTATGAAAGGTATTAAGACAGAAGAGGTTGTTCAAAAAGTACACTCTTTTCTACAAAGAAGTAGTCTTATTTAAAGGTTTTTTAAACATTTTGTCAGAAACATAATCAGTTTTAATATCAACAAATAAAGGTTGCCCTAAAAATTCATAGATTTCATTTTTAAGCTTCATTCTTGTTCCGTTTAAATCTCTAACAATTAAGGCCCTTCTGCCAACCTCTTCAAGAGAAAGCTTGTCTTCATATCCTTGTTTAATTTCTTTTTCCACATCCCAAATATTTTTATTAATAATATAGAGTCTTTTAATAAATTCTTTTATCTTTTTAAGTTTGCCTTTATCCAAACCGTTACAAATATTATTAACTTCACTTTTATAAAGTTTTAATTGTTCCCTAAAGCCTTTTCCTTCAGGTAACCTCTTCACTTTAAGAAGCAAAATCGTATAGCGGTCAAAAATTTCTGCTGGCGGTACTTCCATATAAAACAAAAATATTATTCAGAATAATTATAGCATGTGATATTATGTGTAAATAATTAAAGCAATAAGAAAATGATTAAAAAAATTATTCAAAAATTTTACAATCAAAAATTGGAAGATTTTTGTACCCGGGTCTTGTATTTTTTTAATACCCTGGATACTTATTTCTTTATCTCTGGTATTTTTTCATTTCTCTTTATTTTTTTTACTAAACATCCAACAATTGACCCTTTTTACCTTGTCTTTGCCCTTTGCACTGGTTATCTCCTTTTCAAACTCTCAGATTTTTATCCCTCCTTCTTGGCCTTTAGCCCTTTTTTTCTTTTCTTTCTAGCTAAATTTTTTTCCTGGAACCTTTCCCTCGCCATTTTGCTTCTTTTGGTTAATATAATTTTTTTTGTCATTGTTCAATTTCTTTTTATGGGAATTCCTGACTCAATTATTTCCAGAAACCCCAAAACTTCCATAAAAAAACTATATTTATCAATACAAACAATCGCCCCAACCACTGTTAGTTTGGTCATTTCCGTTTATTTTGCTACTCTTTTTTCTTATTTGCTCTACTTTCAACCAAAGCCTTTTGAGCTAATGAAAGCCATACCTCTTTGGATTTCACTCTGGATAGCTGCTTTCATCTGCAATAAGGTAAAACCTAAATCATTTGTTTCTCCCAAACTGGTCACTCTGCCCCTAAAGAAAAAATTTGCAAAGGTCATCGTCCTAAATATCGACGGCTGCCGCTTAGACCGTTTTCATGAAGCCAAACTTCCTTTTTTAACTCAATTACAAAAAAGGTCCACTTATTACCCCAAAGGCTTGCAAACAGTTTACCGGGCTTTAACTAATCCGGCATTTGCCAGTATCTTAACCGGCACAATTCCCGAAGTCCACGGAGTTATCAATAACAACTTGGGCCAGGTAATCAAAGTTGAAGGCTTACCAGATATTGTCAAAACCAAACTTTACGGCTCAATGCATGTCAAACATTTTTCCAAAGAAAATTGGGAGACAAAAATAATTTCCCTGCCCACTTTAAGTATTTACAAAACTGATGATGAAATGTTCCGCTTACTCAAAGAAGACTTAATGCATAAAGATAATACCCGCCTTTTCGTCGCTGACCTTTCTGAAGTTGACTTTTTAGGCCATGCTTTCGGCAGTGAGTCAAAAGAATATCTTCAGGCCCTAAAAAGAGCTGACAAGCGGATTGAAAAATTTTTCCAGTGGCTAAAAACAAATCATCTGGAAGACAAAATTGCCATAATTATTTGTTCAGACCACGGCATTTGTAAAATTGACCATTCTTATCTTTTATGTTCTTCAGAAAAATACGTACCTTTTATTGCTTATGGCGAAGGAATTCCCGTTAAAGAGATGAATTTTGAAGCTTCAATCATGGATATCTCTGCTACCATCAGTTACCTTTTGGGGATTAAAGAAACCCAACACTGCCAAGGAAGGGTTCTTGTTAACTTAGACGAAAACCAATTTCGGTCGCCTTCACC
>JAMCYY010000045.1 GCA_023473205.1 Patescibacteria group bacterium | reverse complement strand
ATAAGTAAAAAGAAACGTGCCCATACGCGTTTAATGTTAGGTAAATACATGGAATATCGGGTAACGGAGAAAGTATAATCAAGCAAGAGACAAAAGCAAAATGCAAAGGTCAAAAAGCTATGAAAAAATTTATTGAAAAAAATAAATCTATTCTTATCTTATTGTTTTTAGTCTTCCTCCTTCGTCTTCCCTCCCTTTTTGAGCCTTACTGGTATGGCGATGAAGGAGTTCATTTAACTGTCGGCCTAGCCCTTAGAAGAGGTTATCTTCTTTATCAAAACATCTATGATAATAAGCCTCCCCTCATGTACCTCTTAATGGCAGCGGCTAATGGCACTCTTTTCTGGGCACGTTTCTTTTTACTTATTTCCATGTTAGTGGCAACCTATCTTTTTTACCGGCTTTGCCAAAAAATTTTCAACAACAATAAAGCAGTGATCACTGCTTGCATTACTTTTTTAATTTTAACCACGGCCAGATTTTGGGAAGGCAATATTGCTAACGCCGAAAACTTTATGCTTCTGCCGACAATTGCGGGATTTTACTTAACACTTTCACTTTTCTCTTCACCTAAAAGCAAAGTCTCTTCTTGGTTAACTTTGGCCGCAGGAATGATTTTTTCTTTATCTTTCCTTTTAAAAGCGCCCGGCCTTTTTGATTTTCTCGCCGTGATTTTTTTTCTTTCACTATTACAAAAAAAAGAAGCTTTTTTTTCCTGGAGCAAAAAAAACACCCTTCTGGTCCTGGGGTTTTTCCTGCCTTTTTTCTTCACTTCTTTGTTTTTCTTAAGTAAAGGTATTTTTAAAGAATTTTTCCAGGTTTGTTTTTTGCAAATGCTGAGTTATATCTCTTCTTGGCAAAGTGGCTCTCATAGCTTTTCCCTGGTTTCATTTTTAAAAACAGATTTAGTTATCAAAGGAGCCGTAGTGACATTTTTTTCACTCTTGTTACTGCTTAATAAAAAACGTTTTCAAGGAGAGCGAGCGCTCATTCCTCTTTGGTTTATCTTTACCCTTTTTGCCGCCACTCTTTCAGGCAGGCCATATGCCCATTACTTACTTTTAACTGTGCCAGCGTTGTCATTAGGCTTTGGCTGGCTTTGGGAAAAAAAACACCAATTACCCATTATGGTTGTTTCTATCATGTTTATCTTTCTTTTAGGGGCAGAAGCACGTTACCATTTTTGGTTTTATCCCACTTTTTCTTATTACCAAAATTTTGTTGAATTTGCCTTTGGCAAAAAAAGTCAAACAAACTATTTCGCCTATTTCGACAAGCAAACCCCTTTTCTTTATCGTCTTGCCGATTATATTAATACCCATACCAATAAGGAAGATAAAATCTTTATTTGGGCTGACTTACCAACAATTTACGCCCTTTCGCAAAGGTCACCCGCCTCTCCTTACACCGTGGCCTATCATATTAATGAATTAAAAAGCTATAATTTAGTAGCGGCTAAAATCAGGGAAGGAAAACCAAGCTTAATTGCGATTGACCAAAGACTTAAAACTTTTCCGGCATTAGACCAAATTTTAAGTAAGGATTACTTAACAAAAGTTTCTTTTGACAATTTTTTAATTTATCAAAAGAAAATATTTAATTAGTTTTTTATGGAAACAAAAATATCTCCTTTAAAAAAAACTTTTGGACTGCAGGGAATTAACTTTTTTTTAGTAATCATCATGCTTGTTTTTTTGCTTTGGAAAAGTCGCTTTTTGCCGGAAAAAGTCCCTTTTTCTTATAGCCGTCCTTGGGGGGAAGACCAATTAGCTGATAAAAATTACCTTTTCTTTTTCCCTGGTTTATCTTTACTTTTTGGTCTTTTAAATTTAGCTTACACTAAATTTTTTTCTAAAAAAGAAGATTTTTTTTTAGCCTTTCTAGGTGAAAGTTTATCTTTGCTTTTTGCAGTTTTAAACTTAATTGCTCTTGTTAAAATTGTTTTTTTAATTGCTTAAATGATTTCTTTTTCAAGTCTTCCCGCCTTTTTTTTATCCGGATTTGTCAGCTTTTTAGTCTCACCCGGGGTAATTTATATTTTAAAAAAATTCAAGATTTTTGATGACCCTAAAGTCCACCTTCAGGAAAAAGTTATCCACACTTACCCTGTCCCCCGCGGCGGAGGAATCCCTATCTTTTTCGGATTACTTGCTTCCTTGGTTTTTCTTCCTTTAGACAAACACCTTAAAGGCATTATTGCTGGCGCCGCTGTTGCTTTAGTGGTTGGTATCCTTGATGATCTTTTTGAGGAAAAAATTCCTCCTCTTTGGCGGCTTTTAAGTAATTTTTTAGCGGCAGCCATTGTTGTTGGTGCAGGCATTAGCACTGCTTTCATTAATAATCCTTTAGGTGGAATTATCCGCCTTGACTCGCCCCAAGTTTGTTTTTCTTTTTTAGGCAGTCCCCATTGTCTTTGGATACTCGCAGACATTTTTACCATTTTTTGGATTGCCTGGACTATGAATTTTGTTGGCTGGTCAGGCGGAATTGAAGGGCAATTGCCGGGAATTGTGGTTATTGCTGCCTTGACCATTGCCGGGTTAAGTTTAAAATTTTCTGCTGACATTACTCAATGGCCAGTAATAATCTTAGCAATGATTACCGCTGGCGCTTATCTGGGTTTTCTTCCTTGGAATCTTTATCCGCAAAAAATTATGCCAGGCTATAGCGGCAAAAGCCTAGCCGGTTTTCTACTAGCAGTTTTATCCATCCTTTCAACAGCAAAAATCCTAACCTTAATGATTGTTCTCGCCATCCCTTTAATTGATGCCCTTTGGGTTATAAGTCAAAGAATATTATCAGGACGTTCCCCTCTTTACGGAGGCAAACGAGAACATCTACATCATCGTCTTTTAGCCATTGGTTGGAGTAAACAAAAAATAACCTTTTTTTATTGGGGAATTACTGCTTGTTTAGGAATTTTAGCCCTTTATTTGAATAGTCAGCAAAAGTTCTATACAATGTTCATGTTAGTAATTCTTTTCTTAGGAGGAATTCTGTGGCTGAACTCTTTATCAACCTCCTTAAAACCGCCAGGCCAAGGCAATGGCTCAAAAATTTGAGTTTAGCCGCGGCTCTGGTTTTTTCAGGAAAACTTTTTCATTTTCCCAGCCTTGTCTATACTGTCTGGGCGATTTTCATTTTTTCAATACTCACCTCCTCAGTTTATTTTATTAACGATATTGTCGATATCAACCGCGACCGGCTGCATCCCTTTAAAAGGCTCCGGCCAATTGCCTCGGGAAAGTTACCCGTACCTTTAGCGATTTTTTTTGCCACCATAGGCATCTTTACCAGCCTCTATTTAGCTTTTAATTTTTCTTTCTTTTTCTTTCTTGTCTGTCTCTTTTACTTTTGCTTACAGATCATTTATTCGTTTTATTTAAAAAACCAGCCAATTTTAGATGTTTTTGCTATTGCCGCCAGTTTCATCTTGCGCGTTTATGCCGGAGCGATTATCCTTAATTATCATATCTCAATCTGGTTTTTACTTTGTGTTACCTCTTTAGCACTTTTTTTAGCCGTAGGTAAAAGAAGAGCAGAACTTTCAATCTTAGACAAGGACGCCGCCCGCCATCGGAAAACCCTTACCCATTATTCCTCTGACCTTTTAAATAATTACCTGGCAATGTTCGCTGCTTCTGCTTGGCTCTCCTGGGCGCTTTTTACCTTTTTGGAATCACCGCCAATTATCTTTGGGCCTTCACTGCCTTTAGTTTTACCTTTGACTATTTCCGGGATAAACAAATGGTTAATGGTTACTGTTCCGGTAGTAATTTACGGGGTAATGAGGTACCAGGGAATCATTTATGATGGATCCCGGGCTGAATCACCGGAAAGAGTCATTCTGTCTGATAAACCTTTATTGGCAAGCGGGATTATTTGGGGAATCTTAGTAATTTGGGTTCTTTACGGTATCCAATAAGCCTTATTGATGCTTTGTTGCATAGCTTTGAGAAACCCAACCTTCTTTTTCGGAAGCATAACGAATTTTAAACCAATCTTCTTTTTCTTCAACTAAAGGATACTTTTCTCCTGGTTTTACCCTGGCTACTTCCGTGGCACTGGTACTTGCTTCGCTCCTCACCCTTAACCAGCCCGTTGGTGTTTCCTTAATTTCCACAAAAGGCTTTTCCGGGTCTGGTAGACTTACCGGGCTTTTGGTTGGCGCAGCAGAAGCAACAGGACTGGGACTGGCAGCCGCAGTCGCAGAAGTTGGTGAAGAACTTTCTGATTGTTGGGCCAGTTTAGCATTAACAATCAATTTATAGCCTAAAACAGCTTTTGCCTTGATTATTTTATCAACATAACCTTCCTTACTTAAAGAAATCTGATGATCACCTTCACCAATTGTCTCCAACGAAAGAGGGGTCAATCCTCTGGCCTCACCATCAATATTGACTAATGTTCCGTCTGGATAAGCAACCAAAGAAAGAGAAGTGGTTTTTTTATCTTTCAACTTCTCCAGAGTAAGAATTTGACCGCTGGAACTTTCATCTGTTGAAGCAAAGTCCCTTTCAACTAAAGTTAAAACTCCGGGGTTAAGTTTTATCTTTCCTTCCCACGAAGTAAGCGGCGTGGTTGTTGAGTCAGGAATTAACTTAATTGAAAGTTCAGCCGGACTCAAACTGTTTGATTGATAAGGGGTTTTTCCTACCGACTTACCGTCAATAAAAACACTTGCTGTAGGAACGCTGTTAATTTGCAAGGCTGAAGGAGGTTTCTTTAATGAACAACCTGAAAGAAACAAAACTGGCAGAAGGAGTGAAAATAATAAGACGTTTTTTTTCATCAACCACAATATATCATCTTTAAATTTCTATGGCAAGAATTGATTACTTCCCAATTTTTTTCTTAAGCCATTCGTGAATATCCCCTTTGCCCCTTTTGTAATAAATAAAAGCAAAGACACCCAAAATGACCAAACCAATAATAATATTCATTAAGGATTGTATACTATCAATACCGTTAAGAAGGGAACGATAAATTTCCAAACCGGAATATCCCAGATACAAAAAGACGAAACTCCGGAAAAATGAACCAATAAGGGTTGAACGAAGATAAGTAATGATATTCAGTTTAATAAAACCGCAGGCAATTGAGACAGGCGGAGAAGGCATTAAAGGAAAAGCTCTTAGTAAGACTAAAATAACATCATCTTTGATCGTGCCATTAAAATATTTGCCAATTCCTTCTACCTCTTTGTGGGAAAAGCCAATAAATCGGCCCAAACGCTTAGTCAAGACGTCTTCCGCCTTATCAGCAATAAAGTAATAAATCCAGGAAGTCGCGGTCTTACTGACAGCGGCAATCAAAGCGATTTCCATTAAAAAAAAGAAGCCTTGGCCTTGAAGCTTAGCAATACTTCCGGCAGTAGCCATGACTAAAGGTGAAGGGATAGGGGCAACCAGTTCTTCAACAAATGACCCAATTAAGGCAAAAAATTCCAAAGGAACTTGGTTTGCAAAGGCTAAAAGAGAATGTTCTAAAGTAACAAAAATCGACATAAGATTTGTTTAGCTTAAAATATTCTCACTAATTTTACAAGAGTATTTTAAAATAAAATGAGACCACGGCGAGAATTGCACTCGCGTATCGAGGTTTTGCAGACCCCTGCCTTACTACTTGGCTACGTGGTCATTACATACGCAAATCGTTAATCGTCAAAATGAAAAAAGAATCGACGATTCACGGTTCACGATTAACACTACCAGTTTATCTTATTTAGCTTCAGAAGATAAGATAAAGCTCTTCTTCGGCTCGCGTGACACCGGTATAGAGCCAGCGGCGCCACTCCTCATCAGTCATCTTAGGAAATCTCTCTTCAAATAAAATCACCCTTCTCGCTTGACTGCCTTGAGCCTTATGAACCGTCAAAGCGTAACCAAAGTCAAACAAATCTCCTTGCATAATCTCCCTCCTTTTTTGGGTAAAGTTTAAAGGCTGCTGGCTGCCAAATTGTTTTACGGAAATTAAGCCTTTGTAAAGGTTGATTTCCTCATCCATATCAATTTCTGCTTTATACCAATCCTCATCCCTTTTCTTTATTTTGCGCAGGTACCCTAGCATGCCATTAAAAATTTCTTTGGCATGATTATTACGCAAACAAATCACTCGGTCACTTACTCCTGGCTCTGGACTATCAAAGCCTAAAGAATCACGGATAAATTGGTTAAGTTTGATCCGGGTTGAATTATAACCACATAAAACCAAAGTATTCTCGTTATAGTTTTGCAAAAGTTCAGCCACTTCTGAGTCTTCTTTTTTTAACTTAGCCACTCTTGGGCCAAAACTTCCTGTTGGGATGGTTCCCTGTTCCCTAGCCAAAACTGATAACTTAATTATGGGATTTTCTTTGGCTTGGCGGTGAATTTCTTCCAGCCTTAAGTAAGGTTTTTCCATTAAATTAAAATT
>JAMCYY010000006.1 GCA_023473205.1 Patescibacteria group bacterium | reverse complement strand
TTTTTTCTATTCAATTGCTTTAATTACCTTTGGCTTATTAGGAATGTCCGGACCAACTCTTCCTTTTGGTAATTTAATCATTGGTCTTTACAAACTTTTTCCTCGGCTAACCATTTTTTTGCATCAAACCAATAGGAAGGTACAGTAAATCTTTCACCAGGATAGTTGTTGTTCCCACTACGGATAACTTCCCCATTCCAAAAAGGCCAAACCAGAATTACGAAAAGTAAAAAGCCTAAAAGACCTAAAGGAAAATACAAAAAAGAGGAAAATTTCTTTTCTCCTTTTTCCCAAAGAAAATTAACGCCTTCACCAATTAAATAAGTAAAAGCTAAAAAGGCCGGAATGCCAAAAAATAAAAAAGTAAAACGGGTTAAAAGAGCCAGCGGTGGAAAAAGTTTGTAAAGACCAATGATTAAATTACCAAAAGGAAGAGTTGGTCCGGACATTCCTAATAAGCCAAAGGTAATTAAAGCAATTGAATAGAAAAAAATTAATTTATTTTTACAAATCCAATTTTTCCATAGTCCAAATATAACCAAAACAGGAATAAGCCAACTGATAGACAAAACAAAAAAATTATTATAATAATTATGGTACGGATAATAAGGCTCCCCTCGATAACCGCTATGAAGAGACCAAAAACCCATCATCCTGATGGCTTCAAAAATTTTAACACTGGTTAGTTTTAAGGTATCAATATCTGACATGAGGGCTGGTGAATGTGCCGAAGCTATGGCTTGGGAAAGACTAGTAATAAAAGGAAGTAACCAATAAGCGTTTATTAATAGCCAAGAAAAAACTAACATTAAAGTTGATTTAATGGCATAATTTCTCTGTTTAGGAAAAGCGAAGAAGAAAAATATAAAATATAAACCAATTGGCAGCCAATGAATAATTACAGCTGCCTGCCAAGTATAGGAACTAGTGCTCGTAAACTCCCAAATTAAAGTAACCAATAACCAGTAAACATAATTTTTCTTTTTCAAGAGTCCATTAATATAAAGGCCAAGATATAAAGGGGCAAAAGCATACGGCATTTGGATAAAAGCATGGGAAACCCGCCAAATAATTATCAAAGAAAAAGGATTAACCATAAAAAAAAGTGAAGCAACTATTTTTCCAATTTTTTTGATCCCTAAAGCTGAACAAAGATAGTACATTGATAAGCCGCCCGAGACAAAAAGAAGATAAAAGATAATTTTTTCAATTAAAACAAGAGAAATGCCTAACCCTTGCAAAAAAGCGCCGATTAGAACATAAGGAATTAAAATCGTCAAACTTCGGGGATCATGGGCGCCAAAAGAATAATCTTCATTCCAGGACCAAGTAAGGCTTTTCAGACATTTAATCCAGTCCATGGGCATGCCGAAATCTCCGCCGCCAATAAAATTATTTCCCCGAAACCAAGTAAATGACAAAAGGCCAAGAAGGAGAATTGGCAAGATTTCTAATACCCAAGATCTATCTTTTAATAAGCTAGTTAATTTTATTTTAAAAAAATTTAACATCTTTTGTTAAAAATTTGCAATTTTCATTTAGACAATTTTCAATGAATTTTCATTTAAATTTGAAAATTGTGTCATTCTTCTATAATGAATATGATACTCCATCCCTTCACTTCCATAAAGCCGCAATACCTTTTACTTTTATCAGGGAACCACTAACCATTTTTAAAAAGTTTTTTCCAAGGCGAGTTGCGTAAGATAGATCATCAAAAGACCGGATTTTGCGCAAAAAAAGTTGTGGTTTTTTTAGACGGTTTTGCCAAAACAAAGAAAAAGCTTTGGCTTGCAGCTTTTGCAATTCTTCGTGACTAAAAAAAAGTGATTTTCCTCCTCTAACCATTTCATAAGCTCCGCTCAATGGTAAGAGATTTTCTTTTTGATAAATTTCAAACATCGGTGTCCCGGGAAAAGGATTAGCAATATAAAAAACCGCAAAATCAAGGTCAGTATCTTTAGCAAAATTGATAGTCTCATTTATTTGCTCTTTTTTTTCATAAGGAAAGCCAAAGATAAAAGTTCCCACTGTCCAAAGTCCAATACTAGAAGCAAAACTTATAATTTCTTTGGCCTTTTGATAATCATAATCTTTACCAATAAAATTTTTCAAAATTTTTTTATTGCCTGACTCCAAGCCAAAAGTCAGTCGGTAACAACCCGCTTTTTTCATTTTAAGAAGCAAACCTTTATCGAGAAGCCAAACCGCAATTCCATTAGGGGTCGTCCATTTAATTTTAATTTTTCTTTTTATTATTTCTTCACAAATACCTAAAAGTCTTGGTTTATCAACAGAAAGGCTATCATCTAAAAAATGAATTTCCTCTGCATGATAATCTTTAATGAGGGTTTCAATTTCATCGACAACATTAGAAGGAGAACGTCCCCGCCATTTCCTTCCCCAAACTGTCCTTACTGCACAATAAATACAATTTCCCGGACAACCACGCGAGGTCATCATGGTAAAAACTCTTTTTTTTTGACAATAATTTGTCCCCTTATTAATTTCTCTTAAATAAATTGCCATTGGCAATAAATGCCTGGCAGGAAAAGGCAAACTATCCAAGTTTTTAATCAAAGGCCGTGGCGGATTGTTGACTATTTTTTTACCTTCGCGATAAGAAATTCCCAAAATATTTATTAAGTTTGAAATGGTGAGCGGAGTCGAACCATTTGAATAATTATTAACAATCTCTCCTAAAGTTACCTCTCCTTCACCCCTGACAACCAAATCAATATTTTTATCAGAAAGAACTTCCTCGGGAAGGGCAGAAGGGTGGGCGCCGCCCATAACGACTAAAATTTTCGGATTGGCTTTTTTTACAATTGCGGCTGTTTCTTGGGCATCTTTAGCATGAAGCGTTGACTGACAAGTAATCCCTACAATTTCCGGAGAAAAATCTTTTATTCTTTTAATAATCTCTTCTTCCGGTAAGCCATAACGTTTTTTTCCACCGATTTCCCGGACTTTCTCAATTCCCTCTGCTGCCGCGTCCAGAATTTTTACTTTTACTCCTTGTCTTTCTAAATATGAAGCTAAGTAAGCTAAACCTAAAGGCGGACTAATTCCCGCCGGATCATCAAGATAAACAGTTAAAAAAGGATTAACAAGAAGAACTTTCTTCATGACCCTATTATATGCTACTGTCTTTAAAAATTTTCTTAACAGCAATGATTATCCTCATCCAGCCTTTGTTCCAATTCACTTTTAGTCTCCTCAATTTTCTCTTTACCTTTGCCAAGCAGGTCATTTACTTTATCCTGTATCTTTTCTCTAGTTTCTTTATTAGCAAGAGCCACAGCTAAAGCGCCCATTGCCGCGGCTAAAAGCTCTACTCCCATTGCTTTTCCGTTTTCACTTTTCATTTCTTGGCATCCATGGTGATGTAACATCTTCTTCACCTCCTTTTTTACAGGTAAATAATATTTTATTGAAAATTCCTTTGGCAATTATTTTAAATAAATTTCTTAAGTTAGCAATATCTTTGGTAACTTCCTCTGCGTCTTTTAAAATAATCTGTAAAGATTTTAAAACCATTCCCGTCTGCCAAAGAACATAAGACAAAAAGCTGATAAAAATTAAAAAACCCACCGCTAAAGCCAAGTACAAAATATCCAAACTGGTCATGAAATGAGAGTAGAGCTTTTAGCCAAGAATTTTGCACAAATTATGTAAGAATCAGGCCATAAACAGATCTGGACACAAATTATCTCAAAGCAATTTTTTAACTTTAGCAAGAACCAAGCCAGTAGTCACAATACAAGCAGTGTTGCCCCAAATGACCGGCTTAGAACCAGCTAAAATCCCATCAATAATTAAAATCATTACCCCTAAGCAATATATCACCAAGAATAAGGGCTTAATTTTTAGGTCTTTTCCGGACATACTGAAAAATTGCACTAACCAGGCAATGGTTAAAATTGAAAGTCCCAGGATAGTCATAGATTACTCCTTAATTGATAAATAATAGTAATAATTTAATAATAACCTTTAAAAAAAATGAAATAAAGAAGAATTTTATCTTACAAAACCAGTTATTTTTTTACTTATCAAGTAATCTTCCAGAAATAAATATTCCAAGCCGGAATTTTCAAAAGTATATAAGGCATCTTCCGGCGAACAAACAATTGGCTCACCGTGCAAATTAAAAGAAGTATTTAACAAAGCCCCGATGCCGGTTAATTTTTCAAATTCCTTAACAATCTGATAATATGACGGGGTGTCATCTTTATTAATAATCTGCGGACGGCAGGTAAAATCATAAGGGTGGATTGCCGCCATTAAATCTTTTTTTCCTTTTTCGGTTGTCGGAAAAGCCAGAATCATAAAGGGAGCTTTCAGTTTTTTAGGATTAACTAAATAATCTTTTTGTCTTTCTTCAAGGATCACGGGGGCAAAAGGCATCCAAAAATCACGGCCTTTAATTTGTTCATTAATAATCCTTATTGTCGAAGGATCTTTTGGAGAGGCTAAAATTGAACGGTTGCCCAAAGCCCGGGCCCCAAACTCCATTGGGCCACAAAAACGGGCAATAATCTTCCCTTGGGCTAATAATTTTGCAATTTTCTTTTCCGGCCGGGTAATTTTTTCCACTTGATATTTTTTCTTAATCCCACCTTTTTCGAGTGCTGTTTCAATTTCTGATTCACTAAACTGACACCCTAAATACAAATTAGGAAGGGGCAAAGGATTGAATAACTGTTTTTTCTCGTGACATAATTTTTGATAACCAAAATAGGCTGCCCCTATTGCCGTGGATTCATCTGTTGCTGAAGGCATAAAGCAAACTTCTTTCAGGCCTGATAGCTGGCTTATCAGCATATTGGCTTTAACGTTCATAAAGATTCCCCCAGCAAAAATTGCCTTGTTTATCCCTGTTTCCTTAATTGCCCGTTTAATCCAGGTTAACAACAATTCATCCAATAGTTGCTGACTGGCACCGGCAACCCAATCAAAACGATGGCCTTCTAAGTGATGCTTTACCCAAAAAAAGAAAGAAGGAGCTTCAACTTTAGAGGAAAAAGAATAATCATCTTTTAAGGATACTAATTGGCGTAAAATTTCATAACTTTTTTTTTGGCCAATTTTATCAGCATAAGGAGCCAAACCCATCACCTTATATTCATGTTCTAAAGTTTTCATCCCTAAAAAACGGGTAACGGCAGTGTAAATCAAAGAGAAAGAATTATCATTGTTTGTTTTTTTGCCAAAAGAAGTTATCTCACCCTGATCAAAAATGTTAATTGCCGTACAATAATCATCACCCATACCATCATTAGTAAAGATAAGCCATTTCTTTTCCCTTTGCTCTTTGGAAAGCAAGCCAAAAAGCGGAGCATAAGCATGACAAAGATGATGATCCGCAAAAAGGATTTTATTTTCGGCAATTCCTAAATCACTTTTTAATAAGCTAACCACTGCCTGACGGCCATGTTTAGTATAAATTGGCCGTAAAAATCCATATAAAGGCTGATAAATTTTTCTTAAAAAAGGCAAATAGTAAAAAATTTCCGCCAGTTTGTCGTAAAAAGAATAAATTGACTGGTATCCCTGATCCGAGTCAGCCAATTGCGGGCTAAGGCCATGGATAACCACGTAGTCAAGGTCTTGACCCAAAAGATTGTTTTCTTTTAGTAAAAAAGTAATTGCTGACTTAGGATAACCCAAGCAATTTTTTTTGCGATTTAAACGCTCTTCAGAAACTGCGCCAACCACCTTCCCGTTTTTAATTAAACAGGCAGAGGCACAATGGGAAAGGCTTAGACCCAAAATATAGTTTTCTTTTAATTTCTTAGCCATTCTTCCTGCCATAAATAATAAACCAAGAGTTTCCAAACCGCACTAGGGCTTCCTCGAGAAAGCAATTTTTTTACTCCCTCTGGATTTAACATGCCTTGACTGATAATCCCTTCCTTAAAATACCTTTTAATTAAAAATTGCCAATCGTCTTTTAACCACTCTCCTAAAGGAATGCCAAAACCTTTCTTAGGCAAATTTAAAATTTCTTTTGGTAAACAATCTTTAGCCAACTGTTTCAATAAAGCTTTGGTTTGAAAATTCTTTAGTTTTCTTTCTGCAGGAATTTTAGCAGAAAATTCAATTAAGGAGATATCTAGAAAAGGACAACGCACTTCCAGGGATTTCTGCATACTTGTCCGATCTACCTTGGGAAGATACATTCCTTCTAAAGTTAATTTTTGATCCAAAAAAAAAGCTTTATCTAAAAAATTGTCACCGTCAAACTCCCGGTCATATTCTTCCAAATCTGAATAATCAGGTTTTTCACCCAATAAAAGCTCTATTTCCGGTTCAGAAAAAGAAGCAATCCAAAATTGATTACGATAAGATAAAGGCAAAGAAGCAAATTGGAACAAATCACCAATTTTTCCGGGAGTTTGACGGTGACAATTTTTTAGATAAAGCTTTTTTTTTGGATCAAAAATTAACTTTAGAAGGAATGTATCTTCCCAAGGTAGATCGGACAAGTAT
>JAMCYY010000110.1:2948-6555 GCA_023473205.1 Patescibacteria group bacterium | reverse complement strand
GATATCTCCCTTACTTTGAGAGGGCTAGATTTTGACCATCACTGGGTTGCAAACTTTTTGTTTGTTGAAGTCTGGAAAAGTACACGGCCAAATAGAATAATTATTACTGTCCCTCATGATGTAAAACCAAATTACACTTGGCCAGATAAACCGCGGAGTAAAGGAGTTTTAGGTGGAGACCCTTCCGTTTGGTTGATTGCCAAGGATTTAATCTTTGAACATGAAGGCGAGGAACGCGTTCTTGTTCAAGATCATATTAGTATTGTTCGTGGACTCGCACCGAGAGGAGTTGTTGATTTAAATCGTTGTTGGCCAGAAGAAAAAAGTTATTATAAAAATGAGCTACCAGAACCAGCTTTAGAAAATTTACGTTATGCGCCAATATATAGGCATTTTCATTCAACTGTGTCTAGACTTATTGAGTTGGCCATAGAAGTTTACGGTAGGGAGAAGTGCCTTTTAGTTGATTTACATGGTTTTAGCAAACAGCCTGATTATGCCCCTGAGGGTGGATATGATTTGATCTTTGGGACAGGGAATCGGCAAACAATTTTATATAAGGACGTTGACAGGCGGATGGGTGAATTTCTTAAAGAATGTGGTTATAATGTTTTTGTTCCAGAAGAAATGCCAGAGAGGGGACGGCAAGAAGATTTGTATGCAGCAGAGTTTATTACTCGAGGCTATTCAGAAAGATTTGGAGTTAACGCGATACAAATTGAGACGGCTCACAAATTTAGAGATAAAGTCGAAGGTAAAGAAATTGGGCCAAAATTATCGAGAGATTTGGTTAATTTTTTGGATTCTTATATTAGAAGTTATTAATTTTAAAATATATTTTTATGAAACATCCACTTAATCAAGAGGATCTTAAGTTAATAAAGATGGCTAAAAAAATTGTCAAGTTAAGATATGATAAGGATTTAACCAGTATTGGGGCGGCTTTAAGGACAAAAAGTGGCAAGATTTTTACGGGAATTAATCTTAAGTATCATGTCCGGAATGTTTCGATGTGTGCCGAAAGAATTGCCATTTTTAAAGCTTTGGAAGCTGGTGAAAGAGAATTTGATACGATTGTGGGAGTTAAATATTTTCCAGAAACAGATACCTATAAAGTTATTACTGCTTGCGGAGAATGTCGTCAGGTAGAGGCACAACACGCACCATTAAAAACAATAATTGAGGTAGAAGGAAAACTTGTCGTTATTGATATCGAAGATTTACTGCCTTATTCATTTATTTAAAACTTTATGCTATGCAAAATTTTCAAAAAAAATTTCCAGTTTTTAGCGCTATTTTTTCGCAAACAAATTTTTCTGGTTATGCCTTTATTTTTATTTATCATCTCAATGATAACAATTTGCCATTCTTAAAAAAGTGGACAAATAATGTTAAAACATTGGGTATAATTTCTATCCCATACTCTGAGGTTAAGAAAGTAAAAGTCGAGCTTCAAAAAGGCAGTCTCGTTTTTACCCCGCAAACGATTAGCGAAATTCCAGACCTAATTTTAAAATTAGCCCAAAAATATTCAAAGGAAAAGATTGTCTTAGTTGAGGTTGGCGGCTATTCTTCCTATGTTTCTTCTAATTTTAAGAATGTGTTTTTAACGATAGAGGATACGCATCAAGGTTATTGGCTACAACAAGATAATCAGCAACTTACATGTCCTGTTGTTAGTATTGCTAATACAGATGTAAAAAAGGTTGAAAACAGGATAGTTGGTGAATCAATTGTAAAAACTGTTGAAAGATTAATCAAAAAATATAAAAATATTAATGATATAAGAGAGGTAACTTTTTCTATCCTTTCTTATGGCGGAATTGGTAGCTCTGTTTGTTTGGCTCTTAGGAATCGTCAAGTTATTCCTTATGTTTATGACATTGATCCGATAAAAATGTCCCAAGCATTAGCTGATGGATATAGGATTACTTCTAGAGAAAAAATGCTTAGTATTTCAAATGTGATTATTGGTTGCTCTGGAAAATTAAGCCTTTCAATTGAGGATTTAAATTTTGTAAAACCTGGGTGTTATTTATTTAGTGGATCTTCAAAACAAGTTGAATTTGAAAGTTTTCTTGGTATGTTTAAAGGAAAAAGAAATTCGGAAATTCAAGAAGCTGAATATCAGGGTAAGTCTTTTTGGGTTGGCTATTCTTGTCAGCCAATAAATTTTTTAGACAAAATTAAGCCAGAAATGTTTGATGTTATTTTAGCGGCGATGGTTGAGTGCTTTAATTACGGGACAACGAATAAGTTAGAAAACAAAGTATATTCATTACCTTTAGAGAACCAGAAGAAAATACTAGAGTTGTTTATTAATAGCCAATGCTTTTAGTCTTGTGTCTCTTGTTGACAGGGGTTCCATTGTCTGTGTTAATCTTTTATAAGTTTAATTTTAGAAATAAGGAGGAGGTAGGGTAAATGAACAGGAAAATTTTTTCAGTTTTAGGGGTGATGCCGGAGCCAGGGGGATATGCAGCGGCCAAGTTTTCCCGGACACCAACTTATAAATCTTACCAGGATTGGGTTTTGGAATTAACCCAAGAAGGGGCAGAGAAGTTTTATAACTCCATGTACTTCGAATACGGCCATTCAAGCATTGCTGATTTGGCTCATTTGATGGTCATTTTTGAAAATATTTCTATGCCAGCTAGGCATATTTTATTGGATGACCAGCTCATTGATGCTCAGTCCAGATCCACCCGTTACGTTGATTATTCACAGGCAGTTTTTATTATCCCGCCAGAAATAAAAGATGACGAAAAAACCTTGGAACTTTTTAATCAGACGATTAAAGAGATGGTCGGGCTTTATAGCAAACTAATTGAGAAAGTGTCTGCTTTGTATTCGAAAAAATATAGTAAAGAAAGACCAGAGGACATGGATGATGACCGCTATAGTCGAACCATGAAAGCCAGAGCCATTGATGTTGCCCGTTATTTGCTTCCTTGTGCTGGACCAAAATCAATGGGAGTCATTGCTTCTGGCCGCACTTGGGAGCGGATTATTACTAAATTTTTAAGCTCATCCTTACTGGAATGCCAAGAAATTGGCAAGGAACTGCAGGAAGCGATTTGTAAAAATGAAGCCTTTAATGCTTCAGTGATAAAAATAAATGGACTTAATTGGCTTTCCGAAGAGCAAAAATCAGAAATTAAAAAATTAATTGCTGGCAATAATATTGCCTTGCCAACTTTGGTTAAATATGCGGCGAAAAAAGAGTATCCGGGGAATGTATATCAGGAATTGGGAAAGATGAGGTATTTGAAAAATTTGGGTGAACCAAACGGGAAACGCGGGGTAACAATGTTTGAAGGGATAACTCCGGAGATTGATTTTGTCACGACGCTTTTATATAAGTCCACTCCTTATTCTTATGGTCAGCTTTTAAAAGTAGTTAAAAAGGCAGACAAGGGATTAATTTCAAAAATTATTGATTTGGCTTTTAGCCTAAGAGGGGATCATGACCAGTTAATGAAAGAGGCTTCAACCCAGACCTTAACTTTTGATATTTGCATGGACGTGGGAGGATTTAGGGATTTGCACCGGCACCGGAATTGTATTCAAATTTTAAAACCAGTGACTGGAGATTATGGGTATGATA
>JAMCYY010000110.1:0-2938 GCA_023473205.1 Patescibacteria group bacterium | reverse complement strand
AAATTTTCTTTTATGAGAATTTTTAAGTTTAGCTACCTGGTGAACATTAGAGGTAAAATAGCGGTTAGAAAGAACAAAATTTCCCTCTTCATTCCAACTTTTGATATTTGCATGGACGTGGGAGGATTTAGGGATTTGCACCGGCACCGGAATTGTATTCAAATTTTAAAACCAGTGACTGGAGATTATGGGTATGATATTCCTAAAGAAATTGGGGAGGTTGGAGTTCTTAAGGAATATAAAGATTTGATGGCCAAAGTTTGGTCGGCTTATGAAAATATTGAAAAGAAATATCCAGGGGTTGGTGAATATCTTTTGCCTCAAGCAACCAGGAGAAGATTTTTAATGAAGATGTCACCTTGGGAGCTACAATATGTTAGCGAGCTTAGATCAAAGCCCCAAGGCCATTTTTCTTACCGCGAAATTGCTTTCAAAATGTGGGAGCTTTTTAATAAAAAGCATCCTGATTGGGGAAAACATATTAAAGTTACTAGTCTAGAAAAAGTTGATTTTTTCAAAAGATGAAAGGAAAATTTATTGTCATTGAAGGAACTGATGGCAGCGGCAAAGCAACCCAACTAAAGCTTTTAAGTGAATATTTTCAAAAAAATGAAATTCCTTTTAAGACCGATGATTATCCAAGATATGATGGTTGTTGGGGAAAATTGATTGGAAGATATTTAATGGGTGAATTCGGTAACCCGTTGGAAATCAGCCCTTATTTTTCCTGTCTTCCTTATATGCTTGATGAATATACTGGTGGAAAAGAAATCAAAAGTTGGAATGAAGAGGGAAATTTTGTTCTTTCTAACCGCTATTTTACCTCTAATGTTCACCAGGTAGCTAAACTTAAAAATTCTCATAAAAGAAAATTTAGAGAATGGCTTTGGGATGCTGGTTGGAATAAACTTGGTATTTATAAACCTAATTTAGTTATTGTCCTGCTTGTCCAACCAAAAATTGCCATGAAAATGGTGAAACAAAAAGAGATTAGGAAATATACTAAAGGAAGAAAAAGCGATAAAGTTGAGAGAGATTATGACCACCAAAAAGCTTCCTATAATGAATATCTTTATATGTGTAAACATAACAAAAATTGGGTAGAAATAAATTGCTGCCAGAAAGATAAACTATTTTCAGCAGAGGAAATTCATAAAAAAGTGTTAATATTATTGAAGGAGAAAAAATTTATATGACAGATCCAATTTTTGACTTAATTAGCCAAGAAGAAAAAAGACAAAAAGAAACTTTGATGATGATTCCGTCCGAGAATTACACTTATCCGGAAGTGCGCAAAGCCGTGGGTTCAGTTTTAATGCATAAATATGCTGAAGGTTATCCTGGAAAAAGGTATTATCAAGGGAATAGAATTATTGATCAAATTGAAAATTTAGCTATCGAAAGAGCTAAAAAATTATTCAATGTTCCTCATGCCAATGTTCAACCTTATTCAGGTTCACCCGCCAATGCGGCAGTTTATTTCGGTTTACTTGAACCAGGGGAAACAATTATGGGTTTAGCTTTGGCTCATGGTGGTCATTTAACCCATGGTCATCCCAAAGTGACTTTTGCGGGAAAATATTTTAGAAGTGTCCAGTATGAGATAGAAGTACCACGAGTACCACGGGGAGACGGGGGAACGAACTGCTTTGATTTTGAAAAAATCAGAGAGATGGCTCTGGAGAATAAACCAAAAATTATTGTTGTGGGGACAACTTCTTTTCCGCGAACTTTACCTTGGAAAGAATTTAGCCAAATTGCCGAAGAAGTTGGCGCTTATTTACTGGCCGATATTTCTCATATTGTCGGCTTAGTTGTCGGTGGGGTTCATCCTTCACCCGTACCTTATGCTGATGTAATTATGTCAACGACCCAAAAATCACTCCGTGGCCCCAGGGGGGCTTTGTTAATGGTAACTGACAAGGGTCTTAAAAAAGACTCGGAGATGGCTAAAAAAATTGACAAAGCTGTTTTTCCGGGCTTGCAAGGCGGCCCGCATATGCATTCAATTGCCGGGATTGCCATTACGCTAGAAAAAGCCAGTCAGCCAGAATTTAAAGAATATGCTGGCCAAGTTGTCAAAAATGCTAAAGTTTTATCCCGGACTCTAGTAGAAAATGGCTTTGAATTGGTAACTGGCGGTACTGATAATCATTTGATGGTGATTGATTTAAGGAATTCAGGAGTAAATGGCAAAGAAGCAGCGGAAAAACTGGAAGAAGAGGGAATTGTGACCAATAAAAATGCGGTTCCCAATGACCTAAACCCGCCTTCAGTTACTTCCGGCGTTAGAATTGGTACTCCGGCTTTAACTACCAGAGGCATGAAAGAAGAAGAGATGAAAGAAATAGGAGAAATGTTTAAAGAAGTGTTAATTGAGAAGAAAAGTGTTATAAATAAGGTTAAAGAACTTTGTCAAAGGTTTCCGGTACCCTAACATTAGGAGTATCAAACGAAATTATTTTGGGCGTTGACTAAAGTCAACTACTACGATTTTATAAACTTTATGAACTTAATAACTAAATTTCGTAGTAGCGGACTTCAGTCCGCGTAGTTTTAAGAAGACTATGATTTTTGATGGAACTGCTTTTGCCCAGGCAAAAGAGGAAAAATTAAAAGCCAAGGTGGCAGAATTAAAAGCCATTTTCTACTAAAGGCATTGTCCCGAAAATGGTTTCTATTTTGGCGGATGAAAGCAAAGAAACTCATTTGTATGCTTCAATTAAGGAGAAGTTTGCCCAAAAAATTGGCGTGATTTATGAAATTCATCATTTTGAGAATTCCAAAACAAAGGAGATAATTGAGGATGTCAAAAGAGCGAATAATGACCTGTTTGTGCACGGCATTATGGTCCAGCTGCCGATTCCTCATGAAGAAGAAATTTTGTCAATGATTGAACCTTCAAAAGATGTTGACTGCTTAACCCCAGAAAATGTAG
>JAMCYY010000075.1 GCA_023473205.1 Patescibacteria group bacterium | reverse complement strand
CTCCCAAGTAATTTTTTTAAAGGCTGTTTTTTTCATTTTGCCGGATCTTTAGTCAAAAGATAAATTAATGGCTCCTGAGAAAAAGGATTTTTCACTAATTTTAAAACTTTTATTCCGGCTGGCGGGCTTTCCTGCCAGTTCCAATCTCCAGGAATTTCATCTTTCTGAAAAGCCAAATAAATTGTTTGATTATCCAAATTTTTAGACAGCCAGGCTTGTTTATCTTTTTCATCAATTCCGCCTAAAAAGAGATTTTCTACTTTGAATCCGGAAAAACCAGGCAGTAAATTGTTTTGATTAAAATCATTCTGATAATTTTTTCTTAACCAGAAAGGATCTTTTTGGGTCCAAAAAAGATAACGCAAAAGCATGGGGTTGTGGCGGTTATTTAAAATTACTTTCTGGTATTCTTTTTCGTGGCCATTAAGCCAGGTGAGGGCCTCTTTATAGCCATAATCCCAATAAACTAACTGTTCTTTTGCATAATGAACAAAGTATTCATGCAGCCAAAAAACTAAAGAAATACCCAAGACGAAGACCAAAGCAATGATTAATTTCTTTTTTATTCCAATTAAAAAATCAATACCCTCCCCGGTAATTAGAGCTAACGCCGGGGTCATTAAAAAAAGCCGCGTAGCATGATTACCTCCGTCAACAGTCAAAGCTGAAGAAATTGGCGCCGCCAAAAGCCAAACAAAAATTAAACCTTTATTTTTTAGATTTGTTTTCAGCAAAAAGAAAATTCCGGCCAAGAAAAAAGGCGCCAAAAGTAAATATACTTCCCCATTTTCCGGAACATTATGCCGAGGGTTGGGATCCCCGGAAATAAATAAAAACTGAGGTGAAAAACTAATTAAATAATTTTTACTAAACTCACCTGTCAAGGAAAACAACTTGTTATAAAAAATTCTTTCCAAGGAGGGAGAAAGACCCGTATTCCTTTTAAAAACAATTTTGTCCACCATTTTCGGATCATTGAAAATCCCAATTGATTTAAACCGAGTCGCCCCTTCGCCTTTAAAGATAGAAATTAAGATGGGCAAAGATAAGAAAAAAAAGAGTAACACGGGTAAAAAAGTCTTTAAATGAATTTTGGTAAACCGAGCCCGATAAGTAACTATTAAGGTTAAAATAATGATCGGAATAAAAATGTTTGCCGTATTGTAAGTATAAAAAGAAAGGGCAAAACATATTGCTCCATAAAGATATTTCTCTTTAATAAATAACCAAACCCCGGCTAAAATTAAAGCCAAAAGCAAAGTTGACTCAAAGGCTGCCCTTGAATAATGAAGATGCCAGGGCATAATTGCCAAAACAAAAGCCGCCCAAAGGCCAATTTCTCTTTTACCACTTACTTCTTTTCCTAACAAGTAAACCAGAAAAACATTTAAGATACCTAAAATTGCTACCGGCAGCCTCACCCCCCATTCATTTAAGCCAAAAATTGCCACAAAAGGAGCAGTAAAGTACATCAGTAAAGGTGCCCGCCATTCAGACAAAGAATGGAGATACCAAGGAAATTTCTGCCCCATATAATCGGCCCCTGTCTTCCATAAACTGTAAGCCTGGTAACCAACGTCAAGTTCATCGCCAAAAAGCTCAGGCGGAAATTTATTTAGGGCAATGAGTCTTAAAAAAGTGGCTAAAACAAGAATTAGAATAAGCCAGAAATTCCTTGTTTTGAAAATCTTAAACATCTTTAACTTAGTTATTCTCTACTTTGTAAATTATTGACTCTTCATTGGCAAAAACCGGTTTCAAAAAGGAAATTCCCTCTAAACTTTTTCCTTCAAGCTCGTCTCGGCGGACATAAACGAAATCAATTTTTTTGCTTTGCAGAAACGCTTTATTATACTTTAAGTCCTCAACTTTAAAAAATTTTTTCATGGCCTCTAAATCTTCCTTTGTTTGATAGCCGGTAATCATTAATTGTTCTTCCCCGCTTAAAAAAGTATCACGGTTGGAAAAAACATAAACATAGGGGGTACTATACCAGGCGGAAATAGGCCAAGGCTGGTGAGGATAACGATATTGGCCATTACCAATAAAAGGTTTCGTCAATATAACCGCGTCAGAAGAAGAATTATTTTTTAACCAAGTTAAAGCAGAAATTTCTGCTGGTGTCACTTTTGCTAAAGGACCACCTTTCCCTGGATAATAAAAATCAAATAAATTACCCAAGGCCGTAGGAATAGCCAAAAAAACAAACAAAAGCCCCAAGAAAAAACGCCCGGCCCTTGACTTTATCCGCGATAATAAATAAGCCACACTCACCCCGGCCAGAATTCCTAAAAAGTGGAGAAAAATTTGAATAAACTGGATTAAATTAAAAACAATCCCCTTTTGGATGAAGAATAAAACCACTCCAATGGAAACCGCCAAAACTGTCCAAAGAAATACCTGAAGACTATCAATCGTTTTAAACTTTTTAACCGCCGCCCCTAAACCAACAATTCTTATTCCGGCATTGCCGACAATAAAGATTAAGATTGCCTCCATTTCCAAAGAAGCTTCCCTTAACCAGCTGTGCCAAGTGTTTTTCCAAATATAATGCTGACGCCTAAGTTCCCAATCAATATCTCCCAACTTGGCAACCATCATTGTCCGGGGAAACCACAAAGGCTGCCAAATTAAAAACGACTCAGCCCCTGGGCTGATAATTTTCAGTAAAATAAAATTGGAAATGCCCAAAAAAATCCCGGCCAAAAGTAAACTTATTTTTTTCTCAAAAAGAAAAAAGTAAAGGCCAGCCATACCAATTCCCAGAACCATGATCAGACCGGAAGAAACCTTAACTGTCGCTAAACCCAAGCCCAAAAAAGAAAGGAGCAGCAGCAGACGGGAATCTTTAATTTTCTGCCAAATAGCCAAAGTTGTTGCCACGGCAGTAAGCAGAATAATGCCCACAGTATGAGGAGGATTACCAAGAATAGTATTGCCTTGGGAAGCCCAAAAAGTTGTTTCACCGGTGAAAAGAAAACCTCCGCGTAATAAAGAAACGATATAACCAAAGCTGCCGCAACAATAGGTAAAAAAAACTGCCCAATAACCTGCTTTTTCTCCCCAACGCCGAAAAGTAAAAGCAAACGCTCCAAGGCCGATTAACAAAGAAAAAATCACCGGGAAAAAACGAAAATAAAGGTCTAATGAAGAAAACTTTGGGAAAAAACGGTAAAACTCACCCATTAAGATATCACTGGCGTAATGGTAATTGGTAAGCTTGTATCCGGCATATAAAGGATTTTGAGGAGGAAAGTGATTTTTAATTTCCTCCATTAAGGCGACATGCCACAGTCCATCATGGCCTTGGGAACTCCAGAAATAAATACTTTCTCCATATCTAAAGCCGCTGGGAAAGTTAATAAATCCTTGGATCAAAATCCCTAAAAGAATCAGGCCTAAAAGAACTTTTTGCTTAAATAATTCCTTAAAAGGAAAAAAAATCTCTGAAAAACCGTTTTTTAAAACTGAGGCAATGGCCAAAAATACCATCAAAAACAAAGACAAGCTTCTGATCCCGAGCAGCCCCCAAACCGTAGCCGAAAGAATTAAGAGCATAAATCCGGTACAAAAACTTAAAAAAAGCGTTTCTAAAGGAAGCAACTTAGTCTTAAGGTAAGAAAGGATTAACAAACCAGGCAAATAAAAGATAACCACCGATAGAAAAAGGAAAAAAATTAAACGGACAAAAGTAAAAATTAAATTTGCAATCATTTCGTTTTCACTAGATAAAACATTGGTTTACCGTTATAAAGCTTAACAACTTTTACGATTTGTTCCGCCGGTACTTCTTCTGGTGATAATTGCCAAAAGCTGGCCACTAAAAGGGAATTTTTTAATTTTTGGTCTTCAGGCCAATAGACCGGGCGGTAAGAAAAATTTTCAAATTCATAAGGACTTTTTCCGGCTTGCACCACTCTTGGATCTTCTCGACCATAAACTAATAGATAAGCAAACGGGATGCCGGTAATATTCTTCCCCTCAAGGCCAAAATCAGGATCAATAATAACTTGCTCATATTCATTATGATGTTCCCAGGCATAAAGGGCCACTTCTTTTAGGCCATACATCAAGTAATGTGAATAATGATAGGGGAACTGAACATAATATAAATCGAAATAATAAATAAAGCTAGATAGTAAAAGCAGAGAGCACAAAAAATAAAATATTTTTTTTAAATTTTCGGCAATATTAAGATTTAAAAACCAGTTAAAAAAGGTAAACAAACCTAATGCAGATAAAAATTGAGGAATAGGAATCAAAGTTAAACTCCGTAGTGAATGCTGGGAGTTATTGGATAAGGCCGAGGGAATTGGCCCTAAAAGAAGCCAGCCAAAAGCCAGAAAAATCTTATCTTTAGTCAGGCTTTTTTGAGTTAATTTAAAAATTCCCAAAAGGAAAAAAGGCAGTTCAAAAAGATACATCAAACCAATTGCCGGAAATTTATCCGGAGTATAATTCATCCCTTTAAAAAACAAATATGAAATATCTGAATATTCCAAATAGCGTTTTAACAAAAAAGAAACTGTCGCCACTGGTTTACCATTTAAAATCTTTTCAAAAAAACTAATCCCTCCCCTTTTTTCAATTTCGCCAAATTTAACGACTCTTAATTCATAGTCATTAGTGAAAAAAACTGACTTGGCCCGTGTTTGTCCTTGAGGGGAAAGCATTATCGAAGCCAAGGGCAATAAAATTATAAATGAAATTATTAAGGCGACTAAAACATTCTTAAAATTTTTCCTTATTTCTTTAAAATAAACTAACAAAAGCACAACTAAAAATAATGGAATAAAAATTCTTTCGGCGTGATATGTATAAAGAGATAAGCAAAAGAAAATCCCAGAAAGCCACCAAAATTTCCCTTTTAGGGGAATAGACCGACAAAAAATTGTCACCCCAGAAAGAAAGAAAAATAGAGCCAAAATTGCTTCAAAAGTTGCCCGCGAATAATGGATATGCCAAGGGGAAATTGCCAAAAGAAAAGAAGCAATGAGAGCAATCTCTTTTCTTTTAAAGAAATAGTCCGCCAAGAAAAAAATTAAAAGCGGAGTTAAAGATCCGAAAAAGGCCACGGTAAAACGGATTCCAAATTCATTTAAACCAAAGATTTTTATTGCCGGCACCATTAAATAAATTAGAACTGGCGCCTTGTAATCGCCAATGGATTGAAAAGCTAAAGGCAAAAAACTTCCCCACTGGTCTTTAGCGGTTTTTAAAATCGAATAAGAGTCATAACCAATCACAACCTCGTCAATATTAAGAGAAACCGGAAAACTTGCCAATTTCCAAAAACGCAAGGCAAAAGATAAAAAAGTGATCAACAACAAAATTATGTTTGGTTTCCCTTTTTTCATCGAAAATTTCCCTTTATTACTGAAAGATAGTTTTTTTGATTTTTTAAACGGACATTTTGCTTAAAGTCCAGGACAACTTTAAAAGTGGTAATCAAAAAGTTCAGAGTAAATAACATTATTAAAATAAAAATTGCCCCTCTTTTTTTAAAAAAGCCACTCAAGCCTATTCCTAAATAAATCGCCATCGGAAACAGGGCAAAGACAAAAGCGTCCTGGTTGAATCTCGGTGAGAGTAAAGAAGCGGGAATACCCGCCAAGAATAAAACCAAAAGTAAAATTGCGGCTTTTTTAAAAGAAAAATATTTAAAAGATTCTAAAACTCCCCAGACAAAAAAGGGAAACCAAACAATTAACATTGGCCCTACCGTGAACAAAGTGGAGTTACCGCTATCTTCAATTAAAGAAAAAATATTGGCCAGGCTATATTGCCTAAACAAATTGGATAACCAGAAAATCGAAAAATATAACTTGTTATAAAGGATTTTTCCCAGAAGGAAATGACCGCCTTCCCTTAAAATTCCTCTTGAAGAATTAATGGCATTAATAAAGCCAGGTTCACTAAAAAAAACCAGTGACCTTTTGATAAGAAAAAAACTGCTGTATTTATTAAAGAAAAACCAAACCAAAAAGATAAAGAAAGCGCTTAAGCAAATAATAAATTTTTTCTTTCCTAAAGTAAGAAAAATTGATAAAAACAAAAGAATCAAAGAAGGGACCAGTGCATAAGCGCTCGAAAATAAGGCTAGCCCGGAAAAGATCTGGGAGAAAACTAAATATTGCCAATAATGAAGACCTTTAACCATTAAATAAATACTTAACAAAAGTAAAGGAAGCCCTAAAGCCAACGGCGAAACAAATTTTGAGAGAAATACCAACTGTGGACAAAAGACTAAAGTAAATAAAGCAAAAAAAACAAGAGAAGAATCTTTTAAAATCTTTTTAAATAAAAGATAAGAAAGGATTAAAGTGACCATTCCTAAAGTCAAAGTTATAACTCTTGCCCAAAGAATTATTTGTAAGGTGTTGGTCAAAAATATCTTTGGCCAGCTAAAAAAGAAAAGAGAAACAGGTAAAAAGCAATCCCCTTCATTAGTACAGGAAAACAATTGAGTAGTACCTCTGATTAAAGAAATTTCATCCTGGCTTATCCCCCATAAAGGACTGCCTAAAGGAACCCCCCTTAAAATAAAAGCAAAGATAAAAATCAGCAAAGAAGTCTTTATCTTGTCCATATTTTTTTAAGAGGCTCAGTCAAATCAACTTTATAAGGCAAGGCGCATTGATTTGTATGATCACAAAGCAAGTTAAAACGGCCTTTAATGACAAAAATGTTTACTATTACTCCGAAAATTAAGGTGAAAATTATTACCCATCGCGACCAAATCCGCAATGGCTCTTTTTTGAAAATCAAGTAAATAATTGAAGGCAAGAGTTATAACTTTGACT
>JAMCYY010000034.1 GCA_023473205.1 Patescibacteria group bacterium | reverse complement strand
AGAAAAATATGCTGAAGCAAGAAAACATCATGGGTAAAGTTTTAAGAGAACAACCCTTTTCAGAAGTCTTTCAAGAATTTCTAAAGGAATAAAAAGACTGAATTATTTAATTGGCAAATTGATTTCATAGACAATGCCTTCTTCGGTGTTGGCTTTTGGTTCCCAGTGATAAAATTCAAGATCAGCAAAAGGTAAACTTTTATCAGTTTGATATTTTCTTGCTTCAGCATATTTTTCTAATTCTTTCCAAATCAAAGATAAGGTTGCGCCAGAGCCGGAGTGTATTTGACTCAGAGCCTTATACCTGGGGGACAGTGGCACTTTTAACAATTTTTTACCTTCTTCTTTTAGTTCCATTCCTGGCCTTTTAATTACTCCAATCCACATTTGGTGTTTTTGGGGTCGGTAACCTTTGCCAAAAAAGATCGTTAAAGTTGAATGGTTAGACGGGATATTTTTAATTAGAGAGAGAAGTTCAGTGCAATATTCTCCAATCTTTGCGTAAGGTCCCTCTTTTTCTAAATAATAAATGGCAAAAGGTTTGACTATTTTAATTTTGGGATCAACTAAGACTTTATTTTTATCAAAATTATGGTAATAGATTTGGATACTAAAAAGTGACCTTTGCAGCTTTTTAATTTCTTCTGTTACCAGTTGCTTTTTGAGTTTGAAAAGCTCTTTTAAATTCTTATTTTTCTTTAAGTAAGCTTCGATTTCTTCTAAAGAGAATCCAAGTTTACGCAGGAGCAAAATAACTTGGAAATCAATAATTTGCTGAGGTTCATAAAAGCGATAGCCTTCAGTGTTGACAAAAATCGGCTTTAAGATGCCCTTTTGGCTATACCAGAGGATAGTTCTTTTGGTGGTGCAGGCGAGTTTGGCAAATTCACCTGGGGTTAATAAATCATTGGTCATTTTTTTAGGTAGAGACGCCCCGTCGGGGCGTCTCTACAAATCAGGTATTGACTATGACGTAACGTAGTACTTTATCATATCCTATAATTTGGAGGATGTCAACCCCGTAGAGTGCTTCGCATCTACGGGGCAAGGTCAAAAGGAGGATTATGAGTAAATATATCGAGATAAAAGGAGCCAGAGAGAATAATCTTAAAAATATAGATCTAAAGATCCCAAGAAATAGGGTTGTCTGTTTTGTGGGTGTTTCCGGTTCAGGTAAGTCAACCATTGCCTTTGATATTGTGGCTAAAGAAGGACAAAGACAGTATTTTGAATCACTTTCGGCTTATGCCAGGCGCTATTTGGAAAAAAGCAACCGGCCTCAAGTCGAGTCAACCTCAGGGATATCTTCAACCGTGGTTATTAGCCAGGAGCGGGTACGCAGCAATCCCCGTTCAACTGTTGGGACTTTAACTGAAGCCTACAATTACTTACGTTTGCTTTACTCCAGAGTGGGCTGGCCACCAATGGACTCCTCCTATTACTCTTTTAATCACCCTTATGGAGCCTGTAAAAAATGTAAAGGTTTGGGTAAGGCCATGGAAATTGATATTAAAAAGCTAGTTGATTTTGATAAAAGCCTAAATGAAGGCGCGATTTTGTATAGTAACTGGCGGGTTGGCAGCATGTGGTGGAAGATTATTAAAGCGACTAAGTTTTTTGATATGGATAAGAAAGTTAAAGATTATTCTAAAGAAGAGCTTGATTTACTTTTGTATGCCCAAAAGCAAGTAATTGTGGACAAAAGCGGTCTGAACAATGTGATTAACTGGACTTTTAAAGGAGTAGTAACCCATTTGCTGGCGCGGGGATCAAGTACTCACCGTTTAGTTAATAAAGAAGAAATGAAGTATTTTCAGTTTATTCCTTGCCCCGAGTGTCAAGGCTGGAGGTTGAATAAGGAATCTTTGGCGGTAAGACTGAATGGTTTGAATATTGGTGAGGTAGCAAATTTGCCGATTAGTGAGTGTCTTAATTTTGTAGAAGGAATTAATCATCCGAATGCTTCGGTGATAAAGCCAAGGCTTATCGCGCAGTTAAAAAATTTAGTCAATGTGGGCGTGGGTTACTTGTCTTTAAACCGTTCCGCGGATACTCTTTCTGGTGGCGAGGCGCAAAGGATAAAAATGGCCAGGCAGATGGGTTGCGATTTAGTGGAGACAATTTATGTTTTAGATGAACCAACTGCCGGACTTCATCCGCGGGATGTAGATAAAGTCGTGGAAAACTTGCGCAGACTGAAAGCCAATAGTAACACGGTTTTAGTAGTGGAACATGATGAGACAGTGATTAAAAATGCTGACTTCCTAATTGAAGTTGGTCCGGGCGGAGGCAAAAAAGGCGGAGAAATTGTGGCTCAAGGAACCTTTGCAGAAGTGATGGCTAATCCTAACTCAATTACGGCCAAATATTTAAAAAATGAACCAAAAATGATCAGCAAAACTTTGCGTCAGGCAAGTGGCAACATTAAAATTATGAAGGCTAAACTTCATAATTTGAAGAATTTTGATGTCATGATTCCAACGGGAGTTTTAGTCGCTTTAACTGGTGTTTCCGGCTCAGGAAAAAGTTCTTTAGTAGAAGAAATTTTAACTCAAAGAAACGAAAAAGTAATTTTAATGGATCAAAAGCCAGTTGGTGATAATGTCCGCGGCTGCCTGGCGACTTATATTGGCGCTTTTGATAAGATCCGTAAAATTTTTAGTCAGGAAAGTGGCGCTTCGGCTAGTTTGTTTAGTTTTAATGGTCAAGGCGCTTGTTTAGATTGTCAGGGCTTGGGTTTTATCAATATGGATATGAATTTTTTGGGTGATGTGAAGATAAAGTGTGAAACTTGCCAGGGAAAAAGGTATAGGAAGGAGGCTCTTGGGTATCAGTATCAAGGGAAAAGTATTGACGAAGTTTTAGCCATGACCGCCTTGGAAGCAAAAGACTTTTTTGCTGATGAGGAAATAAAAGAAAAATTGGATCTGCTTATCAGTGTTGGCTTAGATTATTTAGAATTGGGGCAGACTTTAGATACTTTGTCAGGCGGTGAGTCGCAAAGATTAAAATTGGCTAGTCGTCTTTCAAACAAAGGTGACTTTTATATTTTAGATGAGCCAACTTCTGGCTTACATTTTGCCGATATTGAAAAGTTAATGAAGCTCCTTAATCTTTTAGTGGACAATGGTAATACTGTCTTGGTCATTGAGCATAATTTGACGGTTATTAGTCAGGCAGACTGGATTATTGATTTAGGGCCAGAAGGAGGAGAAAAAGGGGGATACCTAGTGGCAGAGGGAACTCCCAAACAAGTGGCCCAGGTAGAAAAGTCTTATACTGGACAATATTTAAAAAAGTTTTTGGAATTAAGCTAACATAAGTAAGATGCAAGTGAATTTAGTTGAAGCCAAGACAATCTTAATTAAAACCAATCTGCCAGGAAGTGATTTTGTAGTTAATCCTTATAACGGTTGTTCTTTTGGTTGTGTTTATTGTTATGCCGCGCAAATTGCCAGATGGCATCATCCTGGTGAAAAATGGGGAACCTTTTTGGATGTTAAAGTCAATGCTCCGGAACTTTTGGAAAAAGAGCTTTTGAGATTAGAAAAAAAGCTTAAAAGTAAAAATTTTGGTTCAATTTTTTTTAGTTCAGTGACTGATCCGTATCTTGGACTAGAATCAAAATATGAGCTAACCAGGAAGTGTCTTTTAACTTTGGCGGATTTTGGTTATGCAGGCAAGGTTGCTATCCAGACAAAATCGCCTTTAGTGACCAGAGATATTGATATTTTAAAAAGATTAAAAGACGTGGCAATTGGTTTTACCGTAACCACTTTAGACGACAAAGTTTCCCAATTTTTAGAAACCAATGCACCGCCAGTTAGCTCCCGGCTAAAAGCTTTAGAACAACTTCATCAGTCAGGAATTCCAACTTATGCCTTTATTGGCCCAATTTTACCCTACTTTGTTGCCCAACCGGAAAAGTTTAAAGAAATTCTAGATAAATTAGAAGAAGTAGGCGTTACCGAAGTTTGGTTTGAACACCTTAACTTAAGCCCTTTAACTAAATTTAGACTTTATCAATTTTTACAAAAAGAGTCGCCTTCTTTAATTGTTTTTTTTGAAAAAAGTAATACTGAAGAATACCGTGACCGGCTGGAAAAAGTAATTCAGGAAGTAATGAAAGGAAGAAATTTAAGATTGGGCTTGGGTAAAGTTATCCACCACCGGAAACTACCTAAAAAGAAATAATTGTATCGCGATTTCAAGCCGCGTTTTGAGGCCTTAACCAGCCCTTGGTTCCGGCTTCCACTTCAAGAACCTCGGTGGCAATTTTTTCAGCTAGACGACGCTGGTAATGAAACTCTAAATCTTGTTTAGCCAAGAGTGCCCGGCGGATAATTTCAAATTCCTGATTTGATTCAATTCCCCAGGCATTTCGTTCTTGACGTAGTCTGGCTTCTAGTTTGGGATATGTTTCCGTTTTGGGGTCGTATCTTGCTCCATCTACCAGTTGACCTATTTCTTTATCATCTAGCCCCATAACTCTTAAAGTTCGGATGGCGTCAAATGCAGCTGTAGCTTGGATAAGGCTGGCTTTGCCAAAATTGTATTTTTTGATAATGTCTTCAACCAGTTCATTTCCCGGTTTTAATTCCTCATCAGCAGTAGTGGCACTGTTGGCTTCAGCGGCAAACGCATGAATTTCACCTAAAATTTCGTCATTTTTTGTCATTTTTCCGAGCTGTCTAAATAATCTATTAGAGGCGGCAGCGAAAGCAATCGCCACTTTTAAACCATATCTTTCCCACAAATAAGCATATCCACCGCCATTGTGCACGAATGGCAGCAAGAGCTACTGTTTGTGCCTTAGTAACGGGCTTTTTGTTCAGTTCTAACCCTAAGTATTGTTTTTGGAGTAGAGGCGCTCGTTTTTCAATGGGGACAAACCATTCCATTGTGTCGATGTAGAGTTTCCCAGCCTTGATTTGGGGATTTAGACCAAGCGCCATCAGGATTTCCTTCTTCAGTTCTAACCCTTGTTTGCCCATCTCGCTTGCTTTAAGGAACATCATTCGAGCATAAGTGGCGAAATTGAAAGTCTTTTCGGTTAACTCCAACCACCTCACTGCTCGATCTTCAGTATGGCGCAACTTACCCTTCATTTCGGTAACTTTGGTTTGCAGTTCGTTTCTTTCTTTGATAAAGGTATCGTCATCAATAAGATCTCGGTAGCGCATCTTAGTGAGGTTATCCAGCTCTTTCTGGGTAGTAACGAGGTTATTGTGCTGCATTTCGTATACTTTGGTGCGGTCTTCAATCTCCCTGTCGTTATTCTCATTCAATATCTCCAGCGCCCAGTCTCTAAACTCTGGGAGGATGGTTAAACCTTCCAATTCCTTCTCAACCTGCAGTTCAAGTTTTTCCAACGGGAGCATTTTTCTCTGGGTGCAGTTAATGGTCGTTTTCTTCCTGGTGCAATGGTAGTAAGTGTATTGTTCGATTTTACCTGTCTTTTTAATGAACTTTTTCTTGGTTTCGGCAGTATAAAGACAGCCACACTCGGCACAGCGGATAAAGCCAGTAAAAGCAAAGAAGTGTTCTTTTGGTCTTGGTTTGCCTTTTCTCCCCATAAGCACTTGCACTTGGTCAAATTCCTCTAAGGTGATCATTGGTTCGTGCTTCCCCTGAAATTGAACCCCTTTGTGTTCGATGACTCCCGCATAGAAGATATTGGTAAAGATCCTGTAGATCCCGCTTCGAGACAGGGGTTTACCGCCTAATTTTTTACTCTTTCTGGTGCGGTAGCCCCATTCCTCATTGGCGATTTTCAGTATTTGAGGTGGTGTATATGCACCAGTGAGCATCAGCTGCCACATTTTGCTTACCAAGTTGAACCTCTCTTGGTCTTTGGTGATAGTTTTCTCCAGCTGGTCGTTTAAGTAGCCTGAAGGAGCGAGATTGGGCAACCAGCCCTTTGTTAGCTTTGTCTCCAGACCTCGCTTCACATTCTTACTCAGGTCAATAACGAATTGATTGGAAGTAGCAGCGTCAACGCTGAAGATAAGGACATTGTCACCTGGTAGGTATTCTCGATCATAAGTTTGAATTGACTTGATGATGTTCTTCTGGAGTAACCAGCTGATTCTGCCACTATCGACAGGATTACGAGACAGGCGGTTAATCTGCCAGCAGAGGATGCCGTCTGCCTCGCCGTTTTCAATCCGCCCAACCATTTCATCGAATATCTCTCTTACTCCTGGGGCTTTGGCGGATTTGGCTTCGGTGTAGGTTTTAACGATTTTAAGACCATCTTCTTGTGCCAATTCTCTGAGCTTGGTTACTTGGCTCTCGATAGACTGAATTTGCCTGTCCTCGTCCTCCGATGACTTTCTGGCATAAAGGAAATATCTGATGTGACTGCGATCTTGGTTAATTCTCATGTTTGTTTTACTATAAACATATAACTTCTGTTTGTAATTATCAAGGCTATTTGCATACAGAGAGTATGCGAGATTTACTAAACTCTCGCAAGCCTCCTGTTACCTCGTCATAAGCCTCGTCTAACTGCTGCTGTTTGCTGGTGGGTCTGCCTGCATATTCCTGCCTTTTTATTTCTAACTCCAGTTTTTCAATTTTGTTCATAGCTTTCCTGGAACGAAACCAAAAGGCAAGACTTGAACGAGAGTTGTGCTTTCTGCTTTGATAGGTGAGGTTATAGCAACGCCTACAGCCAAAGTAGTTGCTTGCTTTATAAAGCACCATTGAGAGCCTGCCACAAGTCATTCCGCTTCTCCCTAACGGACACATAAACCAGTAACGATACCCACCATAGTTGCAGGGAGTTCTGTGCAGGAAGATTTTGTAGTCAAAAGATTGCTTATCTTTTCGTTATTGACCTGAGTAAGAATG
>JAMCYY010000025.1:2309-6869 GCA_023473205.1 Patescibacteria group bacterium | reverse complement strand
AAAACTCAACTGTCGTATCTCTTCAATTTCATTAGGCTGAAGTAAATCGTCTTTACCTTTTATAAGAAAATCGGCAGGATTATCCTTCAGCTGCTTAAAAGCGGCACAATAATCATTTACTGCTGTCGTTAAGACACCTTTAGCTTCCTTTAGTCTCAGTTCGCACATCAATCCAGGAAATTTTTCTAAAATATCGATCTTATCCATTCTTTAAATATATTACCGCGTTAAGCTCTAAATGGCAAAATTTGTAATTTAAAAATCTTTTCAAGCAGAAGAAAAAAATGACAGTTGAGTTTTATATAAATTCACAACGCACGTGCGTTGCAAAATTAAACTATTTTCCTCAAGGAGAAACCCTGCAGATTCAATTAAGGTACCTTATTTGTATAGATTCGGCTTTAAGTTATTCGGCAAGCTCATAACACTGAGCATGTCGAAGTGCCGGAATGACAAAGAAATTGTTTTAGAAGTTAAATATCATTCGTATTATAATAGTTCCATTATATGGAGCTAATTTTAGACTTACACCTTCACTCTCACTTTTCCCGCGCCACGAGTAAAAATTCTAATTTAGAAGGCTTGTATAAGTGGGGAAAGATTAAAGGAATAAATATTATTGGCACCGGTGATTTTACCCATCCGGCTTGGTTTGCCGAAATCAGGGAAAAATTAGAAGAAGTTGAACCAGGGCTTTTTAAACTTAAAGAGAATCTTGCCAAAAAAATTGATGAAATTCTTCCCTCTTCAGTTAAAAACAATGAAATTCGTTTTATCTTAACCAGTGAAATCAGTACCATTTATAGTAAAGCTGGCCGGGTGAGAAAAGTCCACCAATTACTGGTGGCACCAAATTTTGAAACTGTTTCTGCTATTAATGACCAACTTTCAAGAATCGGCAACTTAAAATCAGATGGCCGACCAATTTTGGGACTGGACAGTAAAGAACTTTTAAAAATCTGTTTAGCTACCAGTAAAGAGCTTTTATTTATCCCTGCCCATATTTGGACTCCTTGGTTTTCCCTTTTTGGCTCAAAATCCGGGTTTGATAAAATAGAAGAAGCTTTTGAGGAATTAACCCCGGAAATTAAAGCCATTGAAACCGGGCTTTCCTCCGATCCTTTTATGAACTGGCGTCTAACGTCACTCCAAAACCTGGCGATTATTTCTAATTCCGATGCCCATTCACCGGAAAAACTAGGCCGCGAAGCCACGATCCTTAATTGTGAAATGAATTATCGCGATCTCGCCGAAGCCATTAAAACTAATGATCAAAGAATTATCGGCACGATTGAATTTTTCCCGGAAGAAGGCAAATATCATTATGACGGCCATCGGACCTGCAATGTTCGCCTTTCCCCACCTGAAACAAAAAAACGCGGCGGAATTTGTCCGGTTTGTTTTAAACCTTTAACTGTGGGCGTGGACTACCGTGTCGAAGAACTGGCCAACCATCCTTTTGACTATCAGCCGGAAAAGCATAAAAGTGTGGAATACATTATCCCGCTTTTAGAAATCATAGCTGAACTAAAAAAAATGGGGACAAATTCAAAAGCCGTCCAAGAGCTTTACCAAAAAGCGATTGCGGCCTTTGGCTCGGAGTTTGATATTTTAAGGAGAGTCCCTCTTGAAAAAATAAAAAATGATTTTCCGGAACTGGCTTACGGCCTGGAACGAATGCGCCAAGGAACAATTTATATTGAGCCGGGCTATGACGGCGTTTTTGGAGTCATCAAACTTTTTGAAACCGGAAATCAAAGAAAAGAAATATGCGGCCAAATGAGTCTACTTTAATAGCTTAAAGTGTAAATCGCAAAAGTTAAAATTATAGTTCAAAGCGCAAAGCTACGTTACTTTTTAGCTTTAAGTTTTAGTTTTGAGCTTTGACTTTTGAGTTTTGAGCTAACCGATATGTTCTTAAACGGTCTTAATTCTCAGCAAGAAAAGATAGTGGAAAATGGTGATGGGGTTTTTGTGGTGAAAGCCGGGCCAGGAACCGGCAAAACTAAAACTTTAGTCAGCCGCATTGCTTTTTTACTTCTGGAAAAAAAGGTTTTACCTAAAAATATTTTGGCCTTAACTTTTACCAAAAAAGCCGCCGCGGAAATGCAGGACCGGCTAAAACAACTCTGTCCGGGTGACTTACCTAAAGTGACCACTTTCCATGGCTTTGGTTATGATTTTTTAAAAAACCCAGGAGAAGAAATAAAGATTATTGAGGAAAAGCAACAAAAAGAAATCATTGAAGAAATCCTTAAAAGCAATCAATCAAAAATCACGGTTAAAGAATCCTTATTAATGTTAACTAAATATAAAAATAGTTTTAGTGTACCTGCGAGGAGCGAAGCAACGCGGCAATCCCAGCGGGGAAGCAATTCCACAACGGGATTGCTTCGTCCCGATGTTACATCGGGACTCGCAATGACATCTGAGACCTTAATCAGCCTTTATCAAAAAAAACTTGAGGAAAAAAATCTTCTTGATTATGATGACCTGTTAATTAAAGTCTATAACTTCTTAAAAGATAATCCCCAAAAGGCCAAAGAATTACAAAACCAGTATCACTATTTACTGGTGGATGAATTTCAGGATACGAATCCCCTGCAGTATCAAATTATAAAAGAAATTTTAAATGAAGACCAAAATCTTTTTGTCATTGGCGACCCGCGCCAGGCAATTTACGGCTTTCGCGGAGCAAGCAGTTTAATTTTTGACCAATTAAAAACTGATTTTCAAAAAGCGAATGAGGAAACTCTGGAAGTTAATTATCGCAGTTTCTCAGCGATTGTGGAAACAAGCAATTTGCTTTTTCCTTCAGTTAAACTTAAAGCTCACCACTCCGCTTTAGGAAAAGTGATCTTAATTAACACCTTGGACGAATACGCGGAAGCAGATTTTGTCATCCGGGTGATTGAAGAAAAAATCGGCGGCTCTGATTTAAATAAAGCCCAAAATACTGAAGATACTAGTGCCAGACTTTCCGATTTTGCTATTATTTACCGAACCCATAATCTAAACAAAATTTTGCAAAAAAAACTCAATGAATCAGGACTGCCTTTCCAAGTTGCGGGCGAAGGCTCTTTTTATGAGGAAAAAAATGTGGCTTTAATTATTGAAACATTACAGTCTAAAAAAGATGAATTCGGAACAGAACCACTTTGCCAAGTAGTAGAAAAAATTATTAAAGAAAAAGAAATTCTCCAAAATGAAGCGGTTTTACAACTGCTTGGAAATCTGGTGCAATTTAATTCTTTGAAAAATGGAATTGCCAATTTTTTAAATTACATAGAAAAAATTAAGGCTTATGATTTTTATGATCAAAAATGTGACAAAATTACTTTACTGACTATGCATGCGGCCAAAGGTTTAGAATTCAAATTTGTCTTTATCTTAGGCTTTGAACAAGGCATCATTCCTTTGGTACGGAAAAACACAGAAAAATTTATTACAGAAAGTACAGAAGCAGATGAAGAAAAAAGACTATTTTATGTTGCTCTTACCAGAGCGAAAGAAGAACTTTATCTTTTGCAAACTAAAGCCAGGCAACAAAAAGCAACCATACCCTCTCCTTTCCTTAATTTAATTACTTCACCCCTTCTCTCATTTAAAGAAGATGAAGCTATTGAAAAAATTATCAAAAAGTTTAGTTTGCAAAAGATAAAGAAAAGACAAACAAAGTTATTCTAATATTTTAGCTCAAAGTGCAAAACGCAAAACGCAAAACCATAACTAAAAACGTAAAACTATGTTACTTTTGAGCTTTAAGTTACAATTTTGCGCTTTGACTTTTGAGTTTTGAACTATTAATGATTTAAATACTATGCCGCAATTTTCCACCCCCATGATGAAACAGTACCAGAAGATTAAGGAGCAGTATCGAGACTGTTTACTTTTTTTTCGTTCCGGGGACTTTTATGAACTTTTTTTTGATGATGCCTTAATTGGCTCACAAGTTTTAGATATTACTCTAACCAGCCGACCAGAAGGCAAAGACGGCCGTGTACCTATGGCAGGCGTTCCTTATCATGCGGTTGATAGTTATTTAGCCAAACTCGTTAAAGCCGGCTATAAAGTCGCCATCTGTGAACAACTTTCAGAACCAAGCAGCCGCGGCATCGTTGACCGCGACGTTGTCCGCGTAGTAACGCCAGGGACCCTCGTGGATGAAAAAGCTTTAGAAAGAAAAGAAAATAATTTTATTATTAATCTTGCATTTGATTCCTCTACCCTAGCACTCTGTTGGGCCGATCTTTCTACCGGCGACATCCAGGTAATCCAACTTATCTATACTAACTTAAGTCAATCTCTATCAAATGAGTTAGCCCGACTTCACCCAACGGAATGTGTTTTATCCGAAGAAAACTATAATGATCCAGAGCTGCTTAAAATTCTTAAAGCCGAAAAAGGCTTAAATATTTTTCCTTTTTTTGACTGGGAAAAATATGCTGACGAAGGCGATAAATTTCTGAAAAAACATTTTGGATTAAAAACTCTTGGCGGCTTTGGTATTGAGGATAAACCACTGGCAATCGAGGTCTCTGCCACGCTACTCGGCTACTT
>JAMCYY010000025.1:0-2299 GCA_023473205.1 Patescibacteria group bacterium | reverse complement strand
CAAAATTTCCTGAAAAAGTTTATATTCCAAATCATAAATTTCCGCTTCAGCCGTGATAATTTTTTCTTCCTTTTCTTTTAACTCAGGCGGCTTTGGTATTGAGGATAAACCACTGGCAATCGAGGTCTCTGCCACGCTACTCGGCTACTTAAAAGAAACTCAAAAAGGCCATCTTGGTCATATTAAAAAAATCAGTCTCGCCTGTCCAAATGATTTTATTTCGCTTGATAAAGGAACCATGATCAATTTAGAGCTTTTTTCAACCCTGCGCGAGCATGATCCTAAAGGTTCGCTCCTTTCAGTTTTGGACCAAACAAAAACAGCCATGGGTGGCCGGATGCTCCGCTCCTGGCTGGCCAAGCCGTTAACGGTTCCGGAAAAAATTACCCAAAGATTTGAGGTTGTTCAATCTCTTTTAAAGAACTTAAATTTACTTAAGGAAATTCAGGATCGCTTAAACGAACTTCCTGATATCGAACGCGTTCTTTCCCGGCTTTCCCTGGGCATTGGCAATGCCCGCGATTTAATTAATTTGAAACAAGCTTTAAAAAAAGCCTTAGTCGTTAAAATATTATTAGCAAATTTAAAAACCGAACTAACAACACAATTAATAAAAAATATTTCTGCTGATTTAGAAAAAGTTATCACCTTAATAGACCAGACCATTGCGGATGAACCGCCGGTTAGCTTGCGCGAAGGCGGTTTTATTAAAAGAGGTGTGAATCAAGAGCTGGATAACTTGCACCAAATTGCCGGCGGCGGACGGCAGTGGGTTGTTTCCTTGGAAAAACTGGAAAAAGAAAGGACCGGCATTAATACCTTAAAAGTACGTTATAATAAGGTCTTCGGCTTTTATATCGAAGTCAGTAAAGGGAGCGCCGGTTTAGTTCCTCAAGATTACATCCGCAAGCAAACCCTGGTTAATGGCGAACGGTTTATTACGCCTGAGTTAAAAGAAAAGGAAGAAAAAATTATCACGGCTGAAGCGGAAATTTATGATTTGGAATATAAACTTTTTCAGGAAATTTTGCAACAAATTTTAAACTATACTGACCAAATTCAAACCGCGAGCAGGGCGATTGCAACGCTTGATTGTCTGGCCAGCTTTGCTTTTGTTTCCCAAAAAAAACGCTATATCCGGCCAAAGATAATTTATTCGGGAGAAATCCAAATCAAGGCCGGTAGACACCCGGTCGTCGAGGATCTTTTAGAGGGTAACAGTTTTGTTCCTAATGACGTCTTACTTGACCAAACTCAAAACCAACTTTTAATTATTACCGGGCCAAATATGGCCGGCAAATCAGTTTTCATCCGCCAAGTCGCAATCATTGTTTTAATGGCGCAAATCGGCTGCTTTGTTCCGGCAGAAAAAGCCTATCTTTCCTTAGTCGATAAAATCTTTGTCCGCAGCGGTGCCTCGGACATGATTACATCCGGACTTTCGACTTTCATGGTGGAAATGATGGAAACCGCGCATATCTTAAACCACGCCACGAAAAACAGTTTAATTGTTATGGACGAAATTGGCCGGGGAACCAGTACTTATGATGGCATCAGTATTGCCTGGGCTGTGGCTGAACATCTTGTGACCAACTTGAAAACCAAAACCCTTTTCGCCACTCATTACCATGAATTGCAGGCTTTAGAAAAAGAATATCCTGATAAAATTAAAAATTTCCACCTGGCAGTTGATAATTCCCAAGGCGAGCCGATTTTTTTACATACCATAATGCCCGGAGCTGCTTCACACTCCTTTGGCGTGGCTGTCGCAAAACTCGCCGGAATTCCCCACCCGGTAGTAGAAAAAGCGATGCAAATGCTCCACTCACTGGAAAAAAGAGATCAAAATGAAAAAGCAAAAGAAAATCATCAGCTGCCACTTAAAGAAAAAAATTTTCCTCTGGAGAAAGGATTAGAAAAAATTGATGTTAATAAACTGACTCCACTTGAAGCCTTAAATCTTCTGGCTAAATTGAAAGAAGAGATTAAGTGACATTGTGATCTTGCTATCTTGCTATAATAATCATTTTTAGCAATATAACAATTTAGCAATAGTCTTTTCTTCAATTTCTATTGTGGCAAAAAAGAAAAAAGATGTTATACTTAGACCTTACAAAAAATGAAAAAACAAATTTTTCTCACCATTATTTTAAGCATTGCTTTAATCGCTTCCTCTTTAACCAAAGAGGCAAAGAAACCGGTTACCCAAGCAATACCGGTGGTTCAAGCCGCTGAGCCAGCGGTCACTGCTCCGCAAGAGCTGTCTATTGCGAAAATTAATTTAACTGTTCCCAAAAGA
>JAMCYY010000115.1 GCA_023473205.1 Patescibacteria group bacterium | reverse complement strand
CTGATGGCAGAAATATTTATAATCGGAAGCAGTTAGAAAAACTTGGTTTTATTTACGGAGGAATAGGCAAATGAAAGTTATCGCAATAATTCCTACTTATAATGAAAAAGAAAATATTGGTCCCATGCTTGACGCTTGGCTAAAAATTGCCAAGGAAAACCCGAAATATAAGTTTGAGATGTTAGTTATTGATGACAACTCACCTGATGGAACAGGGAAGATTGCCACGGAATACGAGAAAAAACATGCCAATATTCACTTAGTGAGTGGGCCACGTCAAGGTTATGGTAAGGCAATTATGAAGGGCTATGAATATTCAATGAAGGAGTTAGAGGCTGATGTGGTTATTCCGATTGATGTTGATTTCCAATGGGATCCTTTTATGACTCCAAAACTTTTGGAGAAAATTGATGATGGTTATGATGTGGTTGTCCCTTCTCGTGGTGTTCCAGGCAGTTCTGATGATTTTACTGGTTTTAGAAAATTGACTCATTGGGTTTCGGATACTCTTTTGGCTTACTATTGGGCAGGTATTACTGAGGTCAAAGATCATGCTGGATCTTTCAAAGCGATAAGAGTTAAGAACCACCTTGATCAAGTAAATATAAAAAGCCTTGATGTTGTTGGCTTTGTGATCCAGATGAAAACCATTTATGAACTTTCAAAAACAAAAGCAAAATTCTGTGAACTGCCAGCACATTACGGTGAAAGAAAAGCAGGAACACCAACTACAGTAGGGATGAAGTCAATAAAATGGTTTATTAAATACATTTCAGAATATATTAAAGTTGCCACTCAAATTCGTTTTGAAAGGTCTCCCTGGATGCCAAAATTTTTAAAATTTGGTATTGTGGGTGGAATTGGTTTTGTGATTAATGTAGCTGGTGCTTTTATTTTTAAAAAAATTTTGATCAGGCCAGATTCAAACTTGAGTTTATTGAATGGAGTTTGTAATGCTTTAGCGGCTGAAATTTCTATCGTTTCCAATTTTACTTGGAATAATCTTTGGACTTTTTCTAAAGAAAAGATTAGCAATGTTGGTCAACTTTTCACAAAGTTTTTTACTTTCAATATTTCATCAGTGATTACGGGAATCGCTATTCCATCGGTAGTGATTTCTTTGTTTACCTACTTTTGGGGTGATCGGCTTTTTCTTTATCAAGTTATCGCCATTTTCTTGTTAACAATTCCTCTAAATTGGCTTATATATAATAAAGTAATTTGGAAGAAGGAATAGTTGATGGGAAAGGAAAACACTCCAGGTAAAGAAAAACTACCAGACAGCACTATGGCCGTGGCACAGATTTTATTAGCTACAAATGCAGTGGAGTTAATGTCAGATAGCCCTTTTGTCTTCGCTTCAGGAATTAAAAGTCCAATGTATACCGATGCGCGGAGGTTAATTTCTTTTGAAAAATCCTATCCTGTAGTTACTAGGTTCTTGTGTGAAAGTATCCTTGGCCAGTTTGGCGATGGATACAAGGATTATACTGTTTCTGCTACCGCTGTCGGTGGTGTTCCTTGGGGAGCGTGGGTTGCTAATTACTTGGATTTGCCTTTTGTTTATGTCGGTAAAGGTAAAAATGATCAGATGGAGATTGCAGGTTTGGTTACCCCTGGAAGAAAAATGCTAATCATAGAAGATTTGATAACCACAGGGAGAAGTGCTATCGAAAATGCTAGAAAATTAAGAGAAGCAGGACTGATTGTCAATGATTGTTTTGCTGTTTTTACCTATGAATTTACTAAGTCCCTATCCAATTTGGCTGAAGCGAACTTAACTCTTCATTCGCTTTGTGGATTTTCAGCTTTAACTTGCTGTGCTCTTGAATCTGGAAACCTAAATGAACGTGACTATAGGAAACTTCTTCAGTGGTGGTATGCCAACAGCGACTAAGTTGATTTCTTACAGATATGGAGCCCAATCTGCTACTGGGGCTGTGTTATGAGTGATAAAGTTTATAGCAAATAAGTAGATTGCAGGCAGGATTATTAAGAGGGCAATTTTAAATTCTTTTCTTTGAATAAATTTATCAAAAGCAATTAAGGCAAAAGGAAGCAGCGGTAGACTATAGCGTGCTAAATCCCGATGGGCAATAAAAAGAGTTGCGGTAAAAAATATGCCAGCAAAACAAGCTAAATCATAAAATTTTTCTTTGATTAACAAAACTACCGTTAAAGCTCCAAGTAAATACTGCCAAACCATGTCTTCCCGCCAAAAGTCGCCTAGCCAACTTCCTCCTTGAGTTAAAGCCTGGTAAGGTGGAAAGACTAAATGAAAATTATCGCCCGAGTGGAAATAAGCAAAAAAGTCATTAGTTTTTAATTGGTAAAAGAAAAAAACTATGATCGCAGAAAAGGGAATGAGAAGTAGAGGTATGGTTGGACGGAAAACCTGTTGGTAAAAATCCAAAATAAAGCCTTTTTTAAGTGGCTCTTTAATTAATTTATAAAAGAAAAATATTTCGTAACCGACAAAGAGTAGAATTCCCGGACTTTTTGTAATTTGCGCTAAGGCGCCAAAGATTCCCGCTAACAAGAGTGCTTTTGAAGAAGAGCTTTTAAAAAAATAAAGAGAAGCGAGAACAGCAAAGAGAAAAAGCGGTTCCGGACTGCCCACGGCTTTAACCACCACCCAGCGTGCTGGTAAAACCAGGAAAACTAAAGAGAGCCAAAAAGGATTTTCAGAAAGTTTAAACTTAGAGAGAAATAGATAGAAAGTCAGGGTGGCCAGTAGGGTGGTTAAAAGCGTGGTCATTAACATGGCAGTCGGGCCTTTAAAAAAGAAGTTTAAGAAGGCAATTGAAAGTGGATAACCAGGAAGATGGGCAGGGTAATATTCTAAAGGCGTGGGTAAGGAAAAATGAGTACTGATAAAAGCTTTATCATACCAGGATTTGGCAATGACTAAGTAATTTGGGCCATCAAAATTTTTGAAAAGTGTTGTTATTCCCTTGCCAAAGCCGAAGAAAAAAGGCAGCCAAATGGCTATGGTTACCAAAAAAGCCGCTACCATTAAGATAAGAAGTTCTTTTTTTGATTTTTTCACTACTAAAATGATAACAAAAAATAAGACTTTATGCTAATATTGAGCTATGGAAAAGTTAAAAGAGCTTTCTTTATTTTTCCCAGCATATAATGAAGAGGCAAATCTTGAAGAGACAGTAGAAAAGGCAATTCCGGTTTTAAAACAAGTCGCTCAAAAATACGAGGTGATTATTATTGATGATGGCTCTAAAGATAAAACTGGGGAAATTGCGGATAAACTGGCTAAAAAATACTCATTTATTAAGGTTATTCACCATCGACCCAATCGTGGCTACGGTGGAGCTCTTAAAGCTGGTTTATATGGTAGCAAATATGAGTGGATTGTTTTTACTGATGCGGATGGTCAGTTTGATTTTTCAGAAATAACCAAATTTATTGAAAAACAAAGGGAGACAGATGCTGATTTAGTGATCGGGTATTATCTTAAAAGAGCGGTTAGCCGTACGACTATTTTAACTTCAAAACTTTGGGAACTGGTCGTCTTTTTAATGTTTGGTTTGAAAGTGACAGATACTGATTGTGGTTTTAAACTGTTTCGTAAAGAAATCTTTGGAAAAATTCCTAAATTAGAATCTGAAAGAGGGCCTTTTATTACTAGTGAATATTTGATTAAAGCTAAAGCAGCTGGTTTTAAAATGGCCGAGGTAGGAGTCCATCACTATCCAAGAAAGGGCGGTAAGGCGACAGGTAGAAGCATGAAAGTTATCATGACTGGTTTTTCCGACCTCTTTCGGCTACGCCAGAAAATTTAAAATGCACAAAATATTTTCGGTCATCAAAAAATATTGGCCAGTGATCCTCATCGTCTGTCTTTCTTTATTCCTGCGGCTTTTTCGGATTACCTCTTACATGACTTTTTTAGGTGATGAGGGCAGGGATGCTTTAGTCTGGTATCGGATGCTTCATGGAAAGCTAACCTTAATTGGACCGATGACTTCAATTGGCAATATGTATCTTGGCCCGCTTTTTTATTATTTAATGTTTCCTTTTTACTTGGTATTGGGAACAACAGGTCCTTCAATTGGAACCGCTCTTTTTGCCGGGGCAACTACTTTTTTCCTTTGGTATTTCGGCAAAGCCTGGTTTTCTAAAAAAGTCGGCTTAATCGCTGCCTTCTTATATGCAATTTCTCCAGTGGCCATTGTTTTATCCCGTTCAGCCTGGAATCCAAATATTATGCCTTTTTTTGCTTTACTGATTATTTGGGGCGTTTGGCAGTTTTGGCAAAAAGAGGATTATCGGTGGCTAGCAGTCGAAGGTGTTTTACTCTCTTTCGCAATACAGTCCCATTACTTGGGAATTTTATTAGCTCCTGTAGTTGGTTTATTTTTTATTGTTAAGTTAATTGATTTAGTCAAAAGTAAAAACAAAGATATAAATAAATTCCTTGTGAGTTTTGCGCTTTGCGCTTTGACTTTTGCACTATTAACGGCTTTGCCGTTAATTTGGTTTGATTTGCGTCATAATTTTATTAATTATCAGTCTTTTTACAAGTTTTTTTCTGAGAGGCAAACCACAGTTAATTTAAAGCCATACAAAGCAATTCCGGAAATAGTGCCTCTTTGGTGGTCTCTATCTTCAGATCTTTTAGCCATTAAAGGTTCAATTGCGGAAAAGTGGATTGTCTGCTTTTCTTTTGTTCCATTAATTGGTATTTTTACCGTATTTTTATATCAGGGTTTTTGGTTGATTAAAAATGGAAGATGGGAACTTCACCCTTTTAAGAAAGGTGAAGTCTTAATATTGACCTGGCTTTTTATTGGTTTTTTAGGGATGGGTCTTTATAAACAGCATATTTACAGTCATTATTTTGGTTTTTTATTCCCGGCTTTTTTCTTATACCTGGCCTGGCTTTTAGAAAAAATTAGCAGGATTAAATTAATTGGCAAATTTTTGTTAGGGTTAAGTTTAGTCATTTTGATCTTTTTTGCTTTTAAAGAAAGTCCGTTAAAATCTGCGCCTAATCAACAAATGGAGCACACCTCCCTGGTGGCGCAAAAAATTATCGAGGTTTCTGGGGGGCAACCTTTTAATTTAGGCATGATTGCTAAACAAAATTATGATGCCGGATATCGTTATTTTTTGGAAATCAATCACCGGAAGGCCATTGAGATTGATGCCCAAAAGATTAAAGAAACCGTCACTGACCAGCTTTTTGTAGTTTGTGAGGAAAAAGAATGCCAGCCGATTAATCATCCTCAAGCAGAAATTGCCAATTTTGGCTGGTCAAAGATTGAACAAACATGGGAATTTCCTTGGGGAGTGAAACTATTTAAGTTGGGACACTATATAAAATAATTTTCAATTTACAATTTTCATTCAAATAACATTTAATTAATTTTCAATGATAAAAATGATTAAATGAAAATTGAACAAATAAAAATTGATTGAAAATTGTCAAAATGAAAATTGAAAATTTTTTAACCATGAAAAAACATGATTTTTTACTAAAAATTACTAAAGAAGTAAAAAATTGCCCCTTGGTCTATCTTTGTTTTTTAATTATTCTGTTTCTTTCTGTTTTCCTTCGTCTTTTCCGTTTAAATCAACTTTTAGGTTTTTGGTACGACCAAGGTAGGGATGCTTTAATTATTTGGGATCTGCTCCATTATCATAAATTTTTCTTAATTGGTCCGGTAACGGGTATTGAAGGGATTTTTCTTGGCCCTTTTTATTATTATTTGCTGGCGCCTTTATATTTTTTAGGTAATGGTAGCCCGGTTTTTGCTACTGCTGGTCTTTGTTGGTTAACTGTGGGAGCAATCTTTTTAATCTATCTTTTAACTGCCAAAATTTATAATCGTGAAACCGGTTTACTGGCAGTTTTGCTTTATGGCCTTTCTTCAGGATTGGTAATTTTTTCCCGCTGGCTCGCTAATCCCAACCCTTTGCCTTTTTTTACTTTACTGGTACTTTTAAGTCTTTATCAATTTATGCAAGGGAAAAAGTGGTATTTAGTTATTGCTCTCTTTTTAATTGGCCTAAGTCTCCAGTTGGAGGCGGCTTCCGCTTTTTGGTTTTTGCCCGCAACTTTTCTTTTTTTAATTTGGCAAAGAAAAAAACTTTCTTTAAGTTTACTTTTTTTTTCAGGCAGTGCTTTTTTGGTAACTTTATTACCGCAAATTGTTTTCGATTTACGCCATCAGGGAATTTTACGTCAAGCTTTTCATAAATTTCTAGTTGCTGATAAAAGTTTTAACGGTGGACTTTCAACTATAGAGGAAACATTTCTTGAAGGAGTGAAAAGAAGGGCTTTGATCTATTATGGTGTATTTGTTGGCAAGCTCTTTTCTAGGCCAGAAAGTTTTAAAGTCATCTCTTTAGCCTTGTTTTCCGCAAACCTTATTTTGTTTCGTAAAAAGATCTTTAATGAAGGCGGTAAACTCTTAGGCCTTTGGTTCTCAGTCCCTTTAGTTGGTTTTCTTTTTTATAAAGGAAATCATGGATATATCTGGGATTATTATTTCACTGGTTTTATTCCTGCCTTTATTATTTTGTTGGCAGCCGGAATTGTCTTTTTAGCTAAAAGAAAATGGTTTTTTCAAGTGATACTAGGGATTTATTTAATGTTATTTGCTTTTATTAATTTGCAAGATTTGCGAAACTATTATCAAGCCGGGATTGGTATTGCCCTGAGGGCACAACTTCGGGGAATTGATTGGATTTATAAAGAAGCAGGAAAAGAAGAATTTAATATTGATGCTTATGTGCCTCCGCAAATATATTATTCTTATTCTTATCTTTTCCGTTGGTATGGTCAAGAAAAATACGGCCGTGAGCCGGAAACAAAATTAGTCAAAAACTTGTATACTTTATTTGAACCAGATGGTGAGCACCCACAATTTTTAAAGGCAGGAA
>JAMCYY010000079.1 GCA_023473205.1 Patescibacteria group bacterium | reverse complement strand
AACAAGAGATACTGATTATTTTTACTTCTGGGAATTTTTCTCTGGCTACTTCGGCCAATTCTTTACCTTCTTCGCCGTTTGACCTTTCTGTCAAGTGGGCGTCAAAAAGGCAAACATCAACCGGCTGATTTCCCTCTTTTATTTCTTCTATTAAAGCAAGCCCATTCTTTTTATCTGGGGCAGTGCCAATTATTTGATGACCTTTTGAAATTAAAAATTCTGCTAACATTTCCAGTTTTTTGGGGTTATCTTCGACAATAATTACTTTTGCTCTTTCAGGACACATATTTTTCCTTTTTATTGCATTAAGCGGTAAAAAATTGCCGCCAGTTTTTTACTTCTGTTAAAATCTTCTCCCCACAAACCTCTGATCTTTGTTTGCCAGGTTGATACTTGTTCAGACAAAAAGGGGACAGGTTTTGCTGGTTGTCTTTTCAAAAGCGTGACTGCTGGTTCCCAAACTTTTGCCAAAGGGCAGCTTTTGATTGAGACAATAGTTTCTAGAATTGGTCTGATTGGTTCGTCTCGCCAGGCAGCTTCAAACATTGCTAAAACACCAATTAAAGGAGTTTGGGAAAGCCGGTGAAAGCTTTCAGCTAAAGCAATTAAAGTCTGCTGGTCTTGTTCCGGATTATGTTCTTCCATTTGCTTTCGGTCGCGCAAGATAGCGGCTAAAGCAAAACATTCCGGCTGAAGTTCTTGCTGATGATCATGCCAATTAATCATTGCCGCAGGGTCTCGATCTTCACCTGTAATAACCGCGATGGCTTTGCGGGATTCTTGTAAACACAAGCATCTTCTTTCAGTGGCAATCCAGCAAGCTATATCTGGTCTGCCAATTTGGAAAAGTATCCGAAGGTCTTTTTCCTGATAACGAATGGAAGCGGTTCTTTCAAATTTCGAAAGCGGCGGCGCCACGATATAAGGTCCTTCTTCCTCAAGATAAAGTATCTCATTTCCGGCTTGCTCAAGCCACCATTCAACTGACTTTAAATAACTGTTTCTTTCCGGTGACATTTTTTCCTTTCTAGGCAAAATGCCTGAAATGACTAATTTCTAATTCGCTGGGGATAAAGATGTAGTTTACATTAGTTTCAGAATCGCTTTCGATAATCTTCTTATGGAGAGCTCTTTGAGAATCATAACCAAGAAGAAAGAGCGCTTCCTGGAGTTGGCCAACAATTTCCCTGGTTTTTTCAAGCTTTTTTACTTCAGTTTCATAAAATACAAATAAAGCGAGATGCTTTTCATCAAGTTCTTTATCGGGTTGGGTGAAAAGTTGGCGGCCAATTTGCGCGGCTGAATGAAAAAAAGGAATTTCAATTCCATCATGGGTTAAAACTAATCCTTGAGGTGAACCTTGGTGCAGATTGCCGTGGCGATAATAACGAACCTTTAAATCTTGAAAGGTTTGTTCTTCTTCTAGCCGATATCTTGTATAAATTTCCTCTAAATCTCTTTGCACTTTTGCCGAAAAACAAAGTTTGTTAAGTAATTGACCTTCAGGCAAAGTGGAGTTAATAGGAGGCAGAAGACCTTGAACGCTAAAGAAATTACTGTCTGGAGTTAATAATGCTACCGGTTGGCCATCTTCAAGACAATAGAATAAAGAAGGGACTTGAGGATTTTCAGCCTGAAAGCTAACTGCCATTTCGTGGTGTAAGTCAACTTGTGTGTTGTCGGTCCACCCACTATAAATTTTTAATTTTGCTCCTGGATCAATAAGAGTCAGGCTTTTTACCCATTCTGCCATTGATCGACCATATCTTTTTTTGATTTCCCTTAAATCAGTTTCTGTCAAGTTTCCCTGATTTGGTTTTTCTTGCTCAATAGTCATGATGATTAACCTAAATTTAAAGCCTTTTTTGTAATGTCAAAAAATATGCCATCCCTAATATTAATCTTTAAATTTCCCATTAAATAATGATCTTGGTAATTTAAAGCTAAATTTTCAAGTTGTTTATAATGTGCTTCTTCTTGAAAAAGAAAACTATCTGAACTTATGGGTGCTTTGCCGCGGGCCATCTTTTGGATCATTTCTTTCATTAATTGTCTTGCTCGTGATGGATCAGCTTCATAGGTTTCTCTTTCTTTACTACTTGGGAAAAGCCGGTCTGCTTCTCCAGTCAAGAACCTTAGGTAGTTGGAAGAGCGATAATTGGTTAGAACAGAGTTTCTATCAGGGAAACCGCCTTTGGGGCATTGAATCAAAAAATTTTCCCAAGAAGGGACTGGTAGACCAAACCCAGGATCAGATGGACCCCAGGCTCTGACACTGCAAAGAGCAGCGGAGGAAAGAGCTTTAAGTCCACTATCTGAAACAAGTCCGGTTTTGTCAAGGATTTGCAAAAACAAAGGGAACATGTTTGGAAGAGCAAGATATGAGCTGGTTAAAAATATAGCAGTAATGCCATCTTCTCTCTGAAGCCCTTTAGTTACCTGTTGCTCAATTACTCCTCGTTTCCAAGCTGGCAGCCAGGCGGGTTGTGGCTCTAAGCTGTCTAAGCCAACTTTTTCCAGTTCATAAGTAAAGCCTAAAAATTGCCAATAAAGTGACCTAACTTTTTCAGGGTTTTGCCAATTTTCTAATTTAAAATGAAAAGCTTCAAGCCTGGCTTCTCGTTCCGCAAGCAAAGCTTGTTCAGAAGGTTTTGTTCCTTCGTTTGTCATATGAGTCTGATTTTATTGAAGAAAATCAGGTTTTTCTTGACTTATTCTTGGAAAAATCCCGGAAGATCTTGGATAATATTGCTTAATCCTGGTTTTTTCGGTACAATCAGGGCAAATAAAAAATTATAGGGTAATTTTATGAACCAAAACCAAAGACTTTCTCCCCAAGCAAGTGAAAAAGCTTTTTATGAAGAAAAGCTCCTTAGAATCTTTTTAAAAGGGGAGAGCACGGTTATTGAGTGGCTGCCCCACGCTGGCCGAAAAAGGACATTAACTTATCTGGTAGAAAATGCTGATCAATTTAATTATTCAAAGTTGGGTAAGTATCAAATTTTTTATTTTGACCTTGACTCACTACCGGAAGAAAGTGAAGAAGGCTATTTTCAGTTCATGCTCAATACCATGGGTCTAATGCCAAGTCAAACCCAAAAAGCTTTTTTTACGGTTAAGGAAACTATTGGTCAGTGGTTAAAAGATGGCTATCACCTAATTTTTATTTTAGGTCGTTTTGATGATTTAAATTTTTCCGAAACTTTTTTTAACAACCTCAAAGCCCTTTGGGATTTAGACTGTACTAAGATCCATTTCCTTTTTGCTGTTAATCGAAATCTAAATTTAGAAAAATATGGCAAGTTAAAGACAGTTTTGAGCCAAAACTGCTTGTATTTTTCTCTTTTGGCCAAAAAAGATGAGCTTTTTGTCCTAAAGCGTCTAGCTAATCTTTATCATTATAAAGTTAATCGTGATCAGGAAAAAGAAATTTTGGCTTTAGCCGGCGGCCATCCAACCTTTATCCGGATTTTATTAAAAATTTTTTCTGAAGAAAAAGCCTTTCATCTTAGTGAAGAATTAAAAATTATTATTGCAGACTTATGGGAGAGCTTTAGTGGAGAAGAAAAAAAATACCTTTCAAAATTAGCTAAACAAGAGAGGGTAGAAACTTGTCAAGAAAGGCTGCTTGCTTTGAAAGTAATAAGAGATAATAAAATTTTTTCTCCTTTATTTGAAGATTTTATTAAAGAAAAGGCCTTGGAAAAAATCCCCGAGGTTGCTTTTGACAAAGAAAATGGCCGGCTTTTAATTGACAGGGAGCCGGTTAAAGAAAAACTTAGTTTGCGGGAATACCAGCTGTTAGCTAACTTTTGGCAGAAACAAAATCAGGTAATTACCAGGGAAGAAATCGCGGAAATCCTTTGGGGCAAAGATGCTTATGAAAAATATTCTGACTGGTCAATTGATAAGATTATTTATCAGCTGCGGAAAAAGATAAAAGAGATCGGCCTTCAGGAAAACCAATTGGAAGCAGTTAAAGGAAGAGGATACCGCTGGAATGAGTGAACGTTTTAAGCCCACGGTTGAAATCTTAGATGATGGTTTTCAACAACTTTCTGAAGTTCTTTATCCGGAAGACAGGTACCGTTTTGCTGATCTTTTAACTCCTGAAAGCCAGGAAGCTTTTTTCAGGGAACTTGACGAGTGGGCTTTTTCCAATAACCAAGAACAGCCAAGAATGGCGGCCAGAGCAGAAATCTTTGCCCATCGCCGGAAACTTAAGTGGGTTGAGGGTTTGGCATATATCCCCAAAACTTTATGTTCGCTGAACGAAGAACATCCAGGCTGTCGTTTTATGGTTATTGGTTCCAGCGCCGAAAATATTTGGCAGGGCGAGCCTATTGGCGCAAGGAACAAAGATGGTGATTTTCTTGTTTGGTTGGGCCCCGGGGAGTATTTTGATTTTTATTCAGAATTTAATAAAACAAAGGGGCGTTTCTTGTTGGCAGAACAAGATGGACCTCGTTTTAGAAGAAAAAGATCGGCTAAACATGGATTGCCAATGATTAGACAAGTTAACCAGGATGCTGCTCCGGTGGAAATTTTTTTCCCTCTTAATGCGCAAGGTGACAGAAGCCCTTATTATCCAGTCTTAGGTCAAATTTTAGGCGCTCCGGCAGACCGACCGATTCCGGTATATCTGGCAACTTGTGGTGAGGAAATTATGGGAGTTCCTTTGGATATTTTTGAGGTCTATACTCCCGAAGGCCGTGCTCGCCGTCGAGACTATCAAGGCACGTATCTTAGGAGCGATGGTATCAAAAGCTGGGAAGTGAACCGCTCTTTTAAAGTTGCCGGTCAACCTTATCCTGAGCTGACTTTTTATAAATCCTATAATTGCTTGGGAGCTCTTACCCGGTATGCTTTTTTCTGGCCTAAAGCCATGTATCGTCAAGGGATGGTGATGGTGGCGAACTTACAGGAATTGGCTACCAAAGATTTTTGCCGGTCTTTGCAAGAGGCAAGCCAAAAAGAACTTTGTGAGAGTTTAGAAGCCAGTGTTAGATGTGCTTATCATGAGACAGCCTTGCCTTTTGAAAGTCAAGGGTGGAGAGAACTTTTCGACCCGGGAGATAAGAAGAAAAGAGAAAAATGGGATCGAGATTTACTTACTTTGTTTTATCTTTTAAAAGATCCGGTTGCCTTTCCTTGGGCTTATGGCGGGTTGTTTTTAAAACCAGGAGAAAGAAACGGTACCAATTTACCTTCCCTGGGAATTATCCCCGCCTTGGCTGAAGGACTGGCAGCTTTAGTTAATAATTGTAATTTGTTAACCCTATCTTCTATTCAAAGGCTAAATAATTGTGCTGATCCTTTTGAGAAATTGCTTGAAGAAATTGACCTAGTTAAGGGTTGGGAAAAAGGATCAGCTTTATCCTTATTTAGTGGAACAGACTTTCAGGCACAATGGAGAGTTAACCGCGGGATAAGTGCTGCGGCAGCTCCTAGTCGACAACTGCCTAACCTTTCGCCTGAAAAAACAGTTTTACCGGAAAAACCACGGGTTAATCGCGTCGGAGTATATCCTCAATCTCCTAGAAAAATATCCGGATCTTTTTTGAGAGGTGCAGAACGTTCTGAAGCAGCACAAGAAAGGCGTAGAAATGCATTGTCCGAAGATGAAATTAGAGAGAAAATTCTTAGTCTTTGGCCAAATGGTTTAAATTGGGAAATATTAAAAGATTTAAGAGATCAGGCGAGAAATGGTGCGGCTGATCGTATTTTTAATCAAATGGTTTATTGTGGTGAGTTAGTAGAAACTTATAAAAAAAATCCTGTGGCTGACTCGGCGCAATTAGTTTCAAGGGTTAATCCTGTAATTTTTAAAGCGGTTGTTGAAGAGGTGAAACCTAAGCCTGGTGAGCCTGTTAAGCCTATTTCCTTAAAAAGTTTAGCCGAAGAAGTTTTTGGTGAAGCGGAAATTGATAATCCTGTTTTAGTTTGGATTGTCGCAAGAGCCTTAGTTAAGCAAAACTTTATTATAATTGTTGAAGAGACCGAAGATTAAAACTTTAAGCTTCACTGAAGGCAGAAGAATTTAGAAATATCTTCCTTGATAGGTAACTTCAGCTGGGAGGGTAATTTGCCAAGGATTTAGCCACCATGGATTACCGCCGTCAATAATATAAAAACTTGGGTCGGATTGACTAATATGGATACTGCGAATTAACTCTTCTTGTAATTGTTTAATCGCAATTTTTATCTGTTCAGCAGCAAGTTGTCCTCCAAATTCTTTTTTATATATTGAATTAATTAAGTCAGATGATTGAATTTTTTTGTCTGCTTTTTCAACGGAAGAGCTGCCTAAACTCATGCAGTCTTTAAAAGTAGGCAGAGCTCTTAAAGGATCAGCCGATATTTGAAAAGGAAGATAGATAAACTGTCTCTTGTCTCCGACTGTGTATGTTCCCGCTTGATAGGTATTAATATATGCCTCATTATTATAAGGAAAAATTTTGATATTTGGTTCTCTATTACTTGATGATTTATCATCTTTCTTTACCTTTTGGCTCCAAATAACTTCGAAATTTCTTACGGTCTTATAAGGGTTAAAGAGATTTACTTTTAAAGCCCAAAAAGTTCTTGTTTGTTCGCGTTGAGCAAAGGTTTGAATCGCTACCATTGTATATAAAGTTTCATCAAATAAAGTGAAATGAAGTCGGTCTTTTTCTGGTGTATGAGCATATCCTATATCATTTAAGGAAATTCTGGCAAAAGGAGGATGGGGACAAATCATTGCAAGCCATTCAATTAATTGTTGGCCATATAATTTTTGCAAATGGTCAAGGCATTCTTGTGGTTCAGTTTTTTGTGTTTCTCTTGCTTCAATTAATGTCATTTGGTTCCTTCTGTCCAATAATCTTTAATAATATCTAATAAAAATTCATCTCTGCCCAAAATTTTTTTTTAACTTGACCGCCAATTCTTTTGATCGCTTCGGTAATTGCGTACCACTTTCCCGAGTTGTCTAAGGCAACAAAAAAATCAGTTTGGCTAACCAGTGTTTGCTCTGGGGTTGTATCTGTTTTTTTTCGTTCCGTCATTGAGCTTGATTTTAGAAGTTCAAAAACAGCTTTACTTGAGTTGAAAAAGGAAAAAGTTGATTTTTTTGGAAAAAATGATATAGATAGTAAGGTAAGGATGAGAGATGAGAAATGGGTCGAGGGTGAGAAGTGAGGATGGGGATAAAGATGTAGTTTACAT
>JAMCYY010000114.1 GCA_023473205.1 Patescibacteria group bacterium | reverse complement strand
TCTTTAATTTCCTGGTTATTGCCCAAGACAAATCCCGCGTAGCGGAAATTGAAGAAAAATTTTTATGCCTCTTGTAGAAACTTGCATACAACGCTCCTACAACCTAGGGTTGACCTCTCTCCCCTTTAAAGCTATAATAAGTTAATTCTACATGCGGGGTAGTGTAAAGCCGCACGCGAGGCTAGTAGAAGTGGGCCCTTTGAAAAGTAATTTTCAAAAGAAAACTTGGCTATATCGGTGGACACCCTAACTAAATGTTAGGCCAATACCGAGGGAAGTCGTCCCGATGTCACATCGGGGTTGACCCCGTAGAGACTACACGCCGAGCTCCGGCTTAGCCGGATGATGATATAGTCCTACCCTTACAGTAATGTAAGAAGGTGCATAATCTCGCAGACTGGGCGCAATTCCCAGCCCCGCAACAAATTGACAGAACCCCCATTACTAGACAATATGTCTTTTAATGGGGGTTTTGTTATGGCTAAATTCCAATTAAAAGCAAAAGCTCATAATTTGTGGGCTAATGGAGAAAGTATAAAAGTAATCGCCAAACAACTTTTAGTTTCTCCTAGTACTGTCAGTCTTTGGTGTAAAGATATTAAATTAACTCCATCTCAAATTTTAGAACTTGAAAGACGAGCAAAAGATCCAAAATATGGTAAACGTTTAGAATATTCCCTTAAGCAGCAACAAAAAAGATTAGAAAAAACTAAAAAACTTTTTGAAGAAGGTAAAAATGAAATTGGTATACTAAATAAAAGAGAATTATTCTTAACTGGAGTTGCTTTATATTGGGCAGAAGGATTTAAAAGTGATAACTTGGTTGGTTTTTGCAATTCAGACCCAAATATGGTAAAAATCTTTATACATTGGCTCAAATCTTGTTTTGACTATACTGAGGACGATTTAAGGTTACGGGTTGGGGTTAACGAAGAATTTAGAGAAAAAATTGAAGAAATTGAAAATTTTTGGGCAGAATGTACGGGAGTAAAAAAAGAACAATTCCAAAAAGCCTTTTACCAAAAGGTAAAATGGAAAAAGATATACGACCACCCTGAAGACTATCATGGAGTCCTAAGAATTAGAGTAAAAAAAAGTACTGACTTTCTCAGAAAAATTAAAGGCTATATTTACGGATTAAGTTTAACGGCAAGGTAGCTCAGTTGGTTAGAGCGCCGCACTCATAACGCGGAGGTTCGAGGGTTCGATCCCCTCCCTTGCTACTACTTTACAACCCAAAAATTTCCCGCCACTCTTGCCAATGAGGAACAGGAGTCGGACTAAGGACAGCTTCCGTAGGAGTTGGTTCTAAAACTATCTTCCCCTCTTCACTCGCCTTAGGAATTTTAAAATTTGTCCCTAAAATCTTTTCTGCCAACTCCTTTTGATAAGGATAACTTTTCACTTCCTTCAATTGAACCACTAAAGCTTTGTTTTTCTCTGTTAAAGCAGATAATTCTTTCTTTCTTTTCTCCATTTCTTGATTAATCCGCCGATAAATAAGAATTCTGTTAAAAAGTCCGCTTAAAGTAATTACCATAAAAATAAGGCTGATAAAATATATTATTTTGTGTTTCATTTTTTACAAATTAGCTTTTTTTTAGGTTGACAGCCATCTTTTTAAATGATATTATGGGGTTTGATATGAATAACCCAATAACATTACAGGACGCCTCAGAAAGATTTACTGGCTTTCTTAAAAATCAAAAAAGAGCCTCGGCTACCATTCTAGCATATACCAATGATATCGCCCAACTGACGAAATTCCTCTCCGGTAAAGGGATGACGGTCATTACTACCGTTACCCAGGAATTGCTGGACGAATTCAAAAGTGACTTAGGAAAAAAAGGTTATACAGCCAAATCAATTTCCCGAAAAATAAATTCGATTAAAACTTTTTTCCGTTTCCTTAAAACTGAAGGGGTTATCGAAGTTGACCCGGCAGCTTCAGTCGCTCATCCTAAATATGAGGTTAAACCACCAAGGATTCTCTCTAAACTTGAATATCGCGCCTTGCGCGACGCTTGCCGTGGGGATGCAAGAATTTCCGCGATTGTTGAACTAATGCTCCAAACTGGCATCAGAATTGGTGAAGTTGCCAACTTAAACCTGGAAGATTATAAAGATAACGAAATTTATATTAAGCCTTTTGAATCCCATGAAGCAAGAGCTATTCCCTTAAACAAAGCGGCCAAAGAAGCCTTAGAAAAATATCTTAAAGAAAGGCCTAATGTCAAGGAAAAAGCCATTTTTGTGACCAAGACCGGACGGCCTTTTTTAATCCGCAATATCCGCTCTTCCATTGAAAGATATTTTGATTTAGCCGGGATTAAAGACGCTAAAGTCAATGATTTAAGGCATACTTGGGTCTTTCATCATTTAGCCGCCGGAACGCCACTGGTTACTATCTCGAAGTTGGCTGGCCATAAAAGGCTTTCCACTACCGAAAAATACTTAAAGCTCATTGGTGACAAAAAAGAAGGTGCTGTTAAACTGGAAGAACTTTAATTCCAAATTAGTCTAATTAAACTAATTAGTTAAATTTTCCCAATGAATTAACTCTTTAATTGATTTTCTTTTTGATAAAGAAGAAGTGTCTTTAGGATAACCTAAACAAACCATTGAGACTACTTTTTGCCCCTTGACCAAGCCTAAAATTTTTGTTACTGCCTCATAATCGAAAAGCCCAATCCAACAAGTACCTAAACCCTTCTCCATCGCGGCTAACATAAAAGTGATTATTGCAGCATCCACATCCTGAATTGGCCACAGTTTCGTCCAAATTTGCCAATTGGCCATAAATTTTTTGTTTTTTTGATAGTTATCTACAGTTGCCCCAAACAAATCTGTCCCCCACTTTTGGCATTGGGAAAGAAAGACTTTCGGATCAAAAAGATTTTCATTAGTAGTAAAAGCAATCACCACCGGAGCTTCTTTTACATGGCCCTGATTAAAAGCTGCCTCACAAAGTTGATCTTTAGTTCCTTGGTCAGTAATTACAATGAAGTTTCGGTTTTGCAGATTGTTGGCTGAAGGAGCGAGATTAGCTAATTCTAAGAGTTCTTCGACCACTTTCTGAAGCACTTCTTTAGCCAAAAAACTCCTCTGGCTTCTTCTTTTCTTAATAGCTTCTGCAAGTTGCATAAAAAAATTTATATTTACTTTTGACTATTTAGATATTCCCTTCTTCTCTTAAATAAATTTTCTCTAAAGCCGCCTTCTTTAACAAACTTTTCCTCTTGTGCCCTAAGCAATTGATCTAAAAGAAACGTTTCCTTGTAAATTAAACAAATCATTAAATTGGCAAAATCCTCAGGGTTTTTTAAATCCAAATTAGCCCAATTGGCCAAATTAGTCAAATTGGTTTCTTTCCCGACTGTCTCACGGAAAGCCCTGATTTTTAAAACTCTTGGATCATTCTTACTCCACAAAGTAAATTTTCTTCTTCCTAAAAAATCTTTAAAATCCTCTAAAAGTTCCCCATAACTTGCACGGCCAACCCCGGTTAATTTAATATTTCCTTCACAGCTTTTCTCAAGTGAGCCTTCAACAATGTTTTGTTTTCCCGATCTTGAAGCCTGAACCATTTGTTCAACTGTTCTTTTATCTGCCCAATCAGGAAGAAATTTTTGACAGAAAAGAAGAGTCCCATCATCAATCGTTATTGCCAGTCGATAAACCAGTAAGCTTTCATACCCTCCCATGTCTCCAAATTAGCCCAATTAGTCAAATTAGTCAAATTTTCCTCAGTGCACCCGCTTGGGATCGAACCAAGGACCTTCTGTTTATAAGACAGACGCTACTACCACTGAGCTACGGGTGCGGGTCGCAGATAGACGCTGATTTAAACGCTGAACTACGCTGATATTTTATCATAATCTAACTTATTAAACCGTACCCTATCGTAAATCACTCTCTTTATTTCTAGTCTTTCATCTCCAAAATTAACCAGCAGTCCTAATTTGTAATCTGACCCACGAAGGTAGTTCCAGAAGTTTGTCTTATCCTGCTTTGTCAAAAATGGTTTTCTTTTTAATTCCAGGATGATTATTTCATTGACAATTTTATCCGGAATATATTCCCCAACTTTTCTGTTTTCATAAAAAATGCCGATTTTTTCTGATCTTCAATTCTTAAACCCAATTTTTGCAGTTCAATCGTCAAAGCTCTGTCAATAACATTTTCTTTATAAGCTGAACCAAATTGTTTCCAAACATTAAAGCAAGCCTTTCGAATCAAGTAAGTCTCATTTTCATAAAGAAAATCAGTAACCTTATTCATTCTCTTTTCAGCGCTCTTCAGCGTTAATATCAGCGTTTATCAGCGTTTTGATCAGCGTCCTTCAGCGCTTATAGTTTCGCCCTCTTCGCTATCTCTGCCTCTACCACTTCCCTATCTTTCCCATATCTTAGTCTGGAGAGTTCTTTAATCTTTTCCGATAAATCCGTATTCATTTGTTTCCAAATCGGCGGCATGTCATCTTTCATGCTCATAGAAAAAGATGGCACTGGTTCATTATTAACAATGGTTTTAACATAAGCGTTATAAGCTTCAATATTCAGTAAATCTGCTTCATTAAAAGTCGGCGCAAATTCATGCTGTAAATACTGGGCATCAGTTACCCCAACCCTAAAAGCAATCTTCGTACCGCAGTTACCAAAAATCGCGTTTTTCACTTCCTCTTCCATTTGTCCAATAAATTGGTTCGTCACCACTAAGCCAAGATGAAATTTTCTTGCTTCTGAAAGAATTTGGGCAAAGTCAGGCGTGGCAAAGTTTTGGAACTCATCAACATAAAGATAAAAATCTTTTCTTTGGGCTTCAGGGATATTAGAACGGCTCATCGCCGCCATTAAAATCTTAGGCACCAAAACTAAACCCAAAAAGCTGGAATTTTCCTCACCGATTTGCCCTTTAGCCAAATTAATAATTAAAATTTTTCCCTCATCCATTACTTTCCTGAAATCAAAGGCGCTTTTTGACTGGCCAATAATATTTCTAATCATTTTATTAGTCACAAAGCGGCCAAATTTAGAAACAATATAATCCAAGGTTTCTGATTTATGAAAATCACTTGTTTGCGCAATCTGGTCAGTCCAGTAACGCTTAACCATGGGATCTTGGACTTTCGGCAGCAGTTCTTGGACATAGCGCGGGTCAGTTAAACAACGGACCACTTCCACAAAGGTTGACCCCGGCTCACTCATGACCGTCAACATCGCATTTCTAACAGCATGCTCAAATCTTGGGCCAACAATACCGGTTTTGTAAGGGTCAAAGAGTTTGTACATTAAATTAATAATCGCGCTGGAAATAAAGTGTTTTTGATCCTCAGTCTCTACTTCAATTAAATTTAGACCCAAAGGTTTTTCCACATCAGAAGGGCAAAAATAGATTACGTCTTCGGCTCTTTCCGGAGGGATAAGCTGCATTACTTGTTCAAAAGTATCGTGAGGGTCAACAAAACAAAAGCCCCGTCCGGCTTTTAAATCCTGATACATCATTTTGACCAAAAGTTGAGATTTACCAGTACCGGTGGCGCCGATAATATAAGTATGGCGCATCCGGTCAGTATCTTTCATATAAATTGGCTGTTCAATTCCTCTGAAAACACTTTTCCCTAAATAAAGTCCTTCCTTGGCAATTTGCTGCGGCGCCGGTGCTCTTTTAGCATTGAGCCAAAAAATATAAGGGGTTTCCAAAGATTTATTGGGGAGATGGAAAATTGTCGCCAGCTCTTCAGTACTTAAAATAATTTTATTACGGTTAAAGTAAAAAAGCGGCTGGAAACGGTAAATAAAATCCGTCATAAAAAATTGATTTAAGCGGATTTTCCGGCCTTTAAAGCCATTCTGGTCACTGGAAAGCTGCTCAAAAGCGCCTTTCAGGTTTTGCAAATGAGCTTTGGCCGAAGCCTGATCAGTTGAAGAAACCACGATTCTGGCACAAACCTCAAATCCCGGCTTAGAGCATTTATTTTCAATCGCCTCCATTTGTTTAGGATCCATTTTATAATTCGCCTTTTCCGGATCACTTTCTGATTTTTTAGTTTTAGAAAGATATTTTCTTCCGGCAGAAGCCCATTTTTTATTAGTCGGGGTAATTAAAATCTGAATTGCCGCCCCCTCCCCTTCTTGCATTTTGGCCAAACTGGAAGTAATCGCGGAAAGCGGATCAACCGGCAGGTCTTTATAAACTTTAATCGGCATATAAGCTGAAGACCGGAATTGAAAGTCAGCATAAGCAACCTTACCTTTTTCTGAAAAAATATTATATTCCGGGACTTCTTTAATTTCTGCTCCTGGATAAGCCCCATGGATTTGTTTTTCCACCATATCGCGCAATTTATCCGAGACAGAAATATAAAAACGGATATCTTCGGGCAAGCCGACAATTTCAAAAGAAATATGCTCCTGAAGTTTTAAAAAAGCTAAACGTCCGCCTTTATATAAAGATGAAAGAGCCGAAAGCATCTGCTCTGCCGCATCAATCTTAATCTCATTATCGCGGGGTACGGCTACCTGCAGTAAAACATATTTTAGTGACCTTTCTTCACGATTGCGGTTGCGATACCAAACCAAAGCCAACTGGCCTGCAAAAAAAAGCAAAAAAAACAAGACGGTCATGCCAAAAATCATCTCTATAATTAAGGGAAAATTGGTGATTAAAGCAAAAAAATTATCCATAATTTTTAGTAATAGTACAAAATCGAACAAGTTAAAGCTCAAAACCTTTAACTTTAAAGCTATAGTTTTGAGTTTTTACTTTTGCCCTTTGACTTTCCTTTGTACTCTGCTACTGGTTTTCTCTAAACACGGCTTTGTCGCCAAAAATTTTTATTATGCGCAAGCACCATTCAGCCAGCCAACGGACTGACTCATTAACTTTTTTCTTTAAACCCAAAGCATAAGTGTTCTTATTAATGGGTAAAGTAATTTTCGGCGCCACTGGTGCTGAGGAAGAAAGCAAAGGCTGACCACCGTCATCAGTAATTGGCTTGGTTAAGGCAATTTCTTCCTCTAACTTTTGTACCAAACTTTCCGGCGGATTTTCTACTTTTGGTGGAGTTTCAACAAAAACATCATATTTCTTATCATCATTTAAAAGTTGGTTCAAAATTTCTTTTTCAGGCCAGTTGGCTTTGGTTTGGTATCGCAACCGCAATCGTGAAGAAAGGTCACTAAAATATGTTTTACTGCAGGTAGCCGTACCCCGCGATAATGAGATTAAGAT
>JAMCYY010000064.1 GCA_023473205.1 Patescibacteria group bacterium | reverse complement strand
GAAATAAGGGATCAAAAAAAATCTCTTAAAAATTGTGGTTGCAGCAGTGGCGCCAATAACACTAAAAAGAACAAAGGCAATACAAAAACTATGAGGCAGGATACCGTAAATAATCCCTTCTAATCCCATCTTTTCCTTCTTTTTCCCGCAGCAATTTTTCTCAACAAATTTTTTCATAAACATCCAAAAGTTCAGTAATAACTCGTTTGCGGTCTTTCTCATTATCACCTTTAATTGCGGTAGTTACGCAAGTTTGCAAATGTTCGGCTAAAATTTTTTCTTTCACTTTTTTTAAAGCCGCCTCAATTGCTTCAATTTGATGAATTATGTCTATACAATAAGCGCCTTCATCCACCATCCGTCTCACTGCCCGGCAATGACCCTCTAAATAACTTAAACGGTTCAAGACATCTTTTTTGCTTTCTTCTTTTCTCATCTTGTTTAAAAAACAAAAATTAAAAATTTTTCTAAACGTACCCCCTAGTAGGGGGTCTGAGACAATAATAATCTCTTTTCAAAAAATGTCAATGAAGAAAAACGAAACAAGACGTATACCCCTTCGCTTTGAATTTGTAGTGAATATTGAACAAATTCAAAGCTACGGAGGTATTATAAATTTGTAAAATGGAGTATAAGGAGTATAGTTGTAGTAGTGGACTTTAGTCCACGCCGGTTTTTACTTTAGTCCACGCTAATTCTGGAGCACTCCATGTCTTTACAAAAAATTATGCCTCTGGCCACTAAATCTTGTTTCTTAGTTGCCGAAAGATTAGTTAAAGCCGTAACCGGATGGAGGCGGCTTTCATCAACCAAATGCCTTAAGCTATTTTCTTCAGGATAATCCCAGGACGTAATTTCCATACCAACACACAAAGCATAAGCTTTAACATCTTGGGTGACTTTTGTGTTAGTAACCAGCCAGGGAATATCAAAGCCTTTATGCTTGATATCTAAAAACCGGGCGTAAGTATACAAAGCGGCTTTAATATCTGTCCTTCCTCCGGCTAAATTATGGAATTTACACTCAATCATATAGGTCTTATTTGTCTTATCGCTCTCTCTGGCCACAATATCAATCTCGTGAGAAACACATCTCCCTAAAACAGCCTGATTAGTTTTTACTTCATAACCATTCGCCTCTAAAACTGCGGCAATAAATTTTTCAAAAGGATAGCCGCTCGGTCCCAATTCCATAATTGCCTTTTTAAGATTATACCTTTCCGCTAAATCCCTTTTTTCCTTTTTAAGGATCTTCATTACGCGGTCATAGATTTCAAAAGAAGGGATATTGGGATAAAGTTGAGGTCTTACTTGGTCAACAATCCTTTCCGCCAACTCTTCATCTGCTCCGGCCCTAATAAGGGAAGCTAAAACTTTTTTTTCGGCAAAAGGCTCTATTTCCCCGGTTGCCTTAATAATATTGATTAATTTGGCCATTAATTGGTCAAATTAGGCCAATCAGTCTAATTAGTCTAATTTGTTCTTAACAAAAAACTAAAAATTACAAAAATCAGGGAAACTCCCCCTAAATAAAAAGGTAAATATCTCTCCATCAGTAGCCCTTTAACTTGCCAAAAAAGCCAGTCAGTAACCACTTCTTTCTTTATCTGCAAAAAGTTCTTCCATTCATCCACTAAAAGATGCAAATTAATGGCCATGACTAAAGCCGAACCCAAAAGACTGCCTCCGGCAGTTAAAATATAAAAAGCCAAAACCAAAAGGATAACTTGAAAAGTCACTGTATGAAAAATCAAATGCCGCTGTTGGTCTTTCTGTAGTTTTCCCCATATCCCCCTAACTCCCCAAATCCCCCTTCTTTCCCAAATTTCCCTTATTTCCCTAATTTTTGCTTCTTCCGGATGAACCCAAAAAGCATCAATTATCCGGTCTAAATCCAATAAAAACATCCCTAAAATTGCGCCTAGCCAAAGACTAACTAACGAAAGGTCAAATTTACCGCGGCCTAAAGTCAAAAGCAGAAAATAAATTAAGGTAGTTAAAAAATGTAAAAGAAGTTCACTTTGCCCAAAAGCCATCATAACTACCATTATGGTAGAAATTTCCCCAAATTAAAAGCCCCTGAATACCTAGTTCCGTTACATAATTTCATAATTTAATACGCCTTAATTAGAAACTAGCCGCGGCCACCGATTAAAGTTCTAAAAGTACTGCAATTCTACGGAGTCTCTGCCACTCTTTTTCTTTATCATCTTTATTCCCAATTATAGCACCTTTTCTTTCTGCTTGCTTTTCCACCATAAAGGTAATCAAACTTGTCTCCTTAACATCCAAAAAACAAGCCAGTGACAATGAAACCTGTAATAGCTTAAGGAAATCAAAGCTTCCCTGCGCGAATACCTTAGCTAAATCTAAAGTTTTTTCAGAAAATCCCCTTAAGCTTTGGCGTTGTTCAGGGTTGGTTAAGAGGTAAAACTCTTTAGCTGCGGAAAAAACCTCCTTGGCTTCTTCCTTTGCCTTACCCTTTAACCATTTTTCTCCCTGCCAAGCCTCAACTACTAAATCTTCTATACGAATCTCTTTTGGATCAATCCCCCGCTGTATCTTTTCATCCTTTTTCCATTCCATCCTTTCACTGTATCCTGTCCAAAAATAATTAATCATTTTTCCATACATTTGGTCTTGATCATCATACAAAAAATTAGTCTGTGTACCAATAACCCACCAAAGTTCTTCTGAACCGCACCGTGAGGCCTCAGCAATAAAAGTTTTCCTTTCTTTCGGTGGTAAATCACTTAACTGCTTACCTTTTAAATCCCGTATAATTCCCTCAGCAAGAATTCCTTTAACTGCCACGGCGGTTAAATCCGCTATTTCTGCAACTAATTTTAACCTCTGTTCCCCTAAAGGGGTAAAAATCAAAGTTTCATTAAGGTGAAAGCCTTTTTCTTCCACCCGGGACAAAACGTTAGTATAGACAAATTGTTCTGTTTCAAGCTGCGTCATTGGGTTTTATTAATCTTTTATAAATATTAATTTTAGGCAAATAAAAATATTTCTCCTGGCACGGGCAGGTAATGATAACTCCTTCACCTTCAACCTGTCCGTTTGTAACAAGTGGCTGCCCGCAACAAAGACAACGTCCTTGTTCTAAAAGCCATTGCTGCAACAAAGCAATATTTTGCCTACCTGTAATATTTGTTTCTTCCATATTTGGTCATTATCATAAGGTGTCTTTTTGTTGTCCGCTTGAGTCTAACCTAAGCCGGACCTAAGGAAAGCTGAGTTGTAAAAAAGGTGCTATAATTGGGAACAATTATCTATGTTAACTAAAATCCGCCACATCTTGACTGAGGAAACGGAAAAATTTCTTTTTAAGGAAACAATCCTTTCCCGTCTCTTGGCCGGAGAATCACTGACAGCCATTTGGATTAAACATGGCGGACGGAGCCGGGCAATGACTTTTCTCTCCCAGTATTCAGAATATTTTGATTTTAAGACTCTAGGGAAATATCAAATCCTTTTTATTGACCAAGAGGAACTCACAGAAGAAACTTCCCAAGCCTATTTCCGTCTCATGTTTAAAAACTTATGCACTGAAAAAAATCTTGACCAAGGAGACATCTTTTTCTCCTTAAAAGAAAAAGTCAAAGAAATTACTGACCGAGGAGAGCATCTCATTTTTATCTTAGGCCGTTTTGATGAGCTTAATTTTTCTTCAACTTTTTTTAACAATTTAAAAAACCTTTGGCAGGTTAATAAAACCAAAATTCATTATATTTTCCCCATTATGGACAATATCTTTCTTAGTGAAAACTTTGAAAAATATGACCAATTACGGGAAGTTCTTAGCCAGAACTTAGTTTACTTTCCTCTTTTTTCTAAAGAAGATACGGAATTTGCCATGGACTATTTTTCTGAAAAATACGGTTATCCTTTAAGCCCTAAAAAAAAGAAACTTGCTTCCGGATTAAGCGGCGGCCATCCTTCGCTTCTTAAAGCCTGTTTACGGATCTTAAATGAAACCGCCCAATTTTCTGAGGAAGAAATCAGCGAATCTTTATCTAAACAATGGGAAATTAAAATTATTCTGGAAGACATTTGGAAATCTTTTGATGAACAAGAGAAAAAACTTGTCAGCCAAATTGTTTTCGGCCAGACGCCAATGCGGATTGAACTTCCGGAAAGATTTGTCCGATTAAGGGTCATTAAAGAAGAAAATAGCCAGCCAGTCCTCTTTTCCCCTCTTTTAACTGCTTTTGTAAAAAAACAGTCTACGGCAACTTCCAGCATTGGTTTTGATCCCGAAACAGGAGAACTGCTTATCAATGGTTTTCCCCCCCAGGAAAAAATAACCCTGCAGGAATACCGTCTTCTTCGCTATTTTTTAGCCAATATTAATAAAATTGTTTCCCGCGACCAAATCGCTTACGTCCTTTGGGACAAAGAATCAGATGAAAAATATTCTGATTGGGCGATTGACCAGGTTATGTCTCAGTTAAGAAAAAAAATTGATCAGATGGGCATTGGCCAAAAACTACAAACCATCCGAGGCCGCGGTTACCGTTGGTTAAAATAATGAAAGGAGAATTTGCACCAACCGCTCCGCCAAATACTGCATTCATCAGTACCGGCGACTTATATAGGCAAAGGCCTGAATTAGCGATGTGTCGCCGTCCTGAGGAACAAAGGCAACTATTAAATTGTGCTTTAAATTTCTACTGGGAAAATTTCGGCTACGAATTCCGTAGACACCAAGAATTAGCTGGAACCGAAAGAGAGTTGCACTTTGTTCCTGATAAATTTGTTGCCGTTGTTAATGGCGGAGAAAATAACCGGATTGTTAAAACAAAAATCGGGGAAATCATCTCCGCTTTATATAAGGGATTTGAAGAAACTGGAATCGAAGGTTATGTTTTTCTTACAAGGGAAGGAGCCAGAATTTCTTTAGATGGAGCAACTATACCTGCTTCTACCTTTGACCCCAAACAGGTCAGAGACCAAAAACCAATCACCGATGGTGATTTTGTGGTTGTAATTGATAAAGTCCCGTTTGACCTTGATCATTTTGATGAAAGAAGTTTATGCCTTCTGATTCAACAAAATTTACCGGTTGATAATCCTTTTACGGTAAAAGTTACCCAATCAGAATCACGGCCTTTCCGTTATGTAGAGGTAGGAATTGTAAACAGTGACGGAAAATGGATTTCTTATGCACAAATCAGCTTTCCGGAAAAACAAGGACAAAATTATCCGAAAGCGACTTTGGCTGATGATCATCTCTCCGGCCATAGCCAGGAAGACCAAATTTTATTAATTGAGAGAGGTGAAAGTTTTGCCGGAATCGGGATTATTTTAGAAAAAAATATACGCGACTATCCTCCCTTGTTTGCATATACTCTTAACCGGTATGGAGAACTAAGTCAAAAGAAACTGCCTTTGGCCATTATTTCCCCTTTGGCCTTTAGCGGACCGCCATTAGAAGCACAGTTCCATGCTTTACAAATCCTTAAGGATTGCTCTAAAAGAGGTACTGTTCCCCTTGCCCCTCAAATGAATAAAGAAGAACTTGATAAACTTTTAAGTACTGATTCACCGGAAAGGACAAAAAAAGCCTTAGAGATTGCCCAAGAAACCTCAATGCTGCTGGCTTGGGCCTTGGTTGATAATTTGCTTGCCCACCCGGAAATGCTAAAGGAGGAAAGAGCAAGGCGGGATGTCCTGGGAAAGGTTTACAAATATGCCGAAGAAATACTATATGATCCATATCTCGGAATAGCTCTCTTAGGCAAAAGCGGCGAAACGCTTACTTCTTTGCCGGTTTGTGGAACTGATTTTATCCCTGGTTATTTTCCCGAAGCCCAAGCAATTTTAAAAGAAGGCCATCATATGGTCGATCTTCTTAAGGTCATGGAAATTTGCCCCAAAGGCCAAGGCTATCTGGCTTTCCTTCAATTTTTTTATTGTCAGGCTAATTACAACCTTGACCGTCTGGTTGAAATCCTCCGTCCTCCTTTTGCTAAGGACGAAGACCTCCCTTATCTTAAAAGTCGTCTTGTTCCCTATATTTCCTTACTCTCACTTCCCTGCTAAAGCCCTTTTCCTTTTGTCTAAATAGGACCGCCGGGGCAAAACCGTGATCCGCTGGCCGCGAATTTGCCAACAGAACCGTTTATAAATATGTTGGCGCAACTTCTCGCGCCCGGGATTTAAAAACCACCCCTTAATCCGGGGGGAAGAAAAAAACTCGGCCATGCTGTCTCCTTTCCTAATCAGGATGACCAAATTCTTCTTATTAACTCCCTGATTAAGGCATAATTTAAGCTTTTTCTATGTTCTCTTCTTGAGCCAAATCTTAGATATTCCTTAGTAAGAAAACTCAAAATGTAAACTGCAACTTAATTAATGCAAAAATCAAAAATCAAAGATCACCGTAAATTCTGATGAATTTAACGGTGTAAACAAAATGAAAAAGAAAAAATTTAAAATTTTTACATTTTGAATTACATTTTTCATTTTGCATTTTGAATTTTGCATTTTGATTTTATTATACGTATCTATTACATTCCTTGACTTCCCTTCTATTTTCGGCCTAAAATCGGCACAATCACTTATTCTTCCACAAAATGTATGGCATCTGACAAAATTGACCATATCTTAACTCCTGAAACGGAAAAGCATCTCTTCACTGACCAAATCTTGCCCTTCTTAGTGCGTGGAGAAGCCGTGACCGCAGTTTGGTTACCCCACGGCGGCCAACGGACACAGATGGCTTACTTGACAAAAAATTTTTCTTCGTTTGGCTTCGACAAGCTGGGTAAATGTAAATTTATTTATCTCAACCCTTATGAACTGCCTGAAGAAAGTAGCGAAGGTTATTTTCAGCTCATGCTTTATCAGCTTGATCCTGATTATAAAGAAAAACAAAACCACCATCAAAATTATTATTTTATCTTGCTGAACAAAATTAAAAAAAAACTTGACCAGGGTTATCATTTGGTTTTCATTCTTGGTGATTTTAATAAACTAAACTTTTCCACTACTTTTTTCAATAATTTGCAATCTCTAAAAACCTTGGACAAGGTAAAAATACACTTTATTTTTGCTTTTACTCAAAGCACAACTTCTTTACCAAATAACCCAAAATACGGCCAACTGTTAACCTTGCTTTTTCAAAACTTCGTTTACTTTCCCTTACTCGGTGAAGAAGACGCCAGTTTTACTCTCGAAAGATTAATTCGCAAATACAACCATGAAATTTGGGCTGAAGAAAAAAAATTAATCCAGAATCTAAGCGGCGGACATCCTTCCCTTTTAAAAGCCTGCATGCGCATCATTGACAACCAT
>JAMCYY010000033.1 GCA_023473205.1 Patescibacteria group bacterium | reverse complement strand
CCTGCATAAAGGATTGGCTATCCCAATAGGAAAATAAAGCTTCATAATCTCTGGCTTGTTCTGCTTCATCAACTGCTCCTTGCCTGCCCCAATCCCATGGGTCAGCATGAGAATTAACTAAACTGCGATAACCGATTTCCGTAAAAATTATGGGCTTGCCCCATTTTTGATAAAGCGGAGCAATCCGGCTTTGGTTAATAGCCTCCCAGGAAGCTTTAAGTGACTCTAAGCTTGGATTAGTTTCCTCTGCCGATAAGGCAAAGTAAGCCGCAAAGCCAATAAAATCCAGTTTGTCCCAAAATTCAATTTCATCAGCTTCATTAGGATAAGTATGTTGTGCGCTATAGGTAAGTAAGCCTGAATATTGACTGCGGACTTGATCAATTAAATCCCGCCAAAAACCTGTATTTTGACTATTTGCCTGGGGCGTGGTTAGTTTAAACATTTCTGCTCCCAGACAAATCGCATCTACCTGGTTTTCCCGGCCTAAAACTGCATAATGGTTTAAAATTTCTCCATATTTTTGAAACCAAGCTGCCCTGTCAGTGGGGTCGATATAACCGCGCCAGTCGCCATTCATCAATTCTGGGTGAATTTTGAGCATTACTTTTAAGCCTTGAGAATGAGCCGTTTTGATACCGGCAATCAAGGCGTCATCTGTTGGAGTATTCCAGCCTGGAGCAAGGTCCACGCTGCTGGTTGAAGATTGATAATAAGGAATAATAAAAGTGACAAAATTGGCATGAGTATTTGATAAATTAGAAAGCGATTGTTTTAAATCTTCACTTCCCAAAGCTGTTGGCGAATTTGGTTCAATGGTTACTCCTTTTTGCCAATTGCTAACGCTGGCATTTGCTGTCATCGGTGAGAGAAGCAGTAGGCTAATTACAATAATTATTTGCAAGATTATCATGAGTTGAAGTTAAGCGAAAAAAATAAGAATGAAAATATGAGGAAGTAACAAAAAAGTAAGAGTGAATATGGTAAAATCTAAAAACGTATGGAAAAAAAAATTATTGAAGTTTCGAATTTAACTAAAAAGTTTGCTGATTTAATAGCCGTAGATAATATTTCTTTTTCGGTTAAAAAAGGGGAAATTTTTGCTTTTTTAGGGCCGAACGGCGCCGGTAAAACCACGACCATAAAAATGTTAACAACTTTACTCAATCCCACTGCGGGCGAAGCAAAAATTAATGGCTTTGAAGTTTTAACTCAAAAAAATCAAGTCCGGGAATCATTTGGAATTGTTTTCCAAGATCCAAGTTTAGATGATGAACTAACGGCTTATGAAAATATGTCTTTTCATGGAATTTTATATAAAGTCCCGGCTAATTTAAGAAAAACAAGGATTGAAGAACTTCTGCATTTTGTGGGACTTTGGGATAGAAAAGATAGTCTTGTCAAAACTTTTTCCGGAGGAATGAAAAGAAGACTGGAAATTGCCCGAGGTCTTTTGCACCGGCCAGCAGTTCTTTTTTTAGATGAGCCAACGCTCGGCTTAGATCCGCAAACAAGGAATCATCTTTGGCAATATATTTTAGACTTAAATAAAAAAGACAAATTAACCGTTTTTTTAACTACTCATTATATGGAAGAAGCGGCGCTCGTGGCCAATCGTATTGCCATTATTGACCATGGTAAAATTGTCGCCCAAGGGACTTTAAGTGAGCTTTTAAGTCAAACTAAAACTCATTCACTGGAAGAGGCCTTTTTAACTGTTACCGGTAAAGAGATTCGTGAAGAAGAAGCCAATCCTAAAGACCTTTTAAGAATGAGACGGAGGATGCATCGGTAAATGAAATGATCAATACTATTTATATTCTTTGGTTAAGACAATTAAAGAGATATTTTCGCTCAACGCCGAGAATTGTTGGTTCTTTGGGCCAGCCGCTTTTGTTTCTATTGGCTTTAGGCTTTGGCTTAGGACCAGTTTTTCAAAAAGCCGGTGAAGGAAATTATTTGGAGTTTTTAGCCCCAGGCATAATTGGCATGAGTATAATCTTTACGGCAATTTTTTCCGGTATAGAAGTTATTTGGGATAAAGAATTTGGCTTTTTAAAAGAAACTTTAGTGGCGCCGGTTTCACGGCTTTCTATTATGCTTGGCCGGACTTTAGGCGGAGCAACAGTGGCTATTTTTCAAGGTCTGATTGTTTTTATAATTTCTCTTTTGATTGGTTTTCATTTTCAAAGTTTGCTCCTTTTACCTTTAGCCTTTGTTTATATGGCCTTCATTGCGATTCTTTTTACCAGTATTGGAACAGCGATCGCCTCGGTTTTGGAAGATATGCAGGGATTTCAGTTAATTATTAATTTTTTAGTGATGCCGCTTTTCTTTTTATCAGGGGCGCTTTTTCCTTTGGAAAATTCACCTAAGCCTTTAATGGTTCTTGCTTCACTAGATCCGCTTTCTTATGGAATTGATGGGCTGCGGGGAACTCTCATTGGTTTAACTTATTATGGTCTGCTCCCTGATTTTTTAATTTTGTCTGCTATAACCATTTTAATTCTTGCCTTAGGCAGTTACCTTTTTTCCAAAATTCAAATTTAATTAGTCCACTGATTAACTCATTTGTAGTTTAGCTTCACACCTTTAACTTTCAACTTTTGCTTGATAATTTTATCTTTTTAGAATAAATTTTTTTTGGATAATGCTCTCACACTTGAAAAAGCTCAAGCTTGTTGAGGGAGGAAAATAATGTCAGCCTTAAAAGTGGTTGGGCTGGTTCTGCTGATTTTGGGTTGGTTGATTCATGTCTGGTTAACCAGGCTTGTCAGTCGGCAGTATCGGTTTATTCCCTTGATCGGAGCCGTCCTCCTTGGTTTGGGAATAATCCTAATGTCTGCCACCCAATCTTAGATTGCCCTTGGGGGCTTGTTTTACCAAAGATAAGCCCCCTCTTATATTTAAGTTTAGACCTGGCAATAATGGAATTTGAAGAATAAAAGTGTTAGATTAGTTATTATGGAAGAGAAACAAATAGTTAATTCTTATCTTCATGAAGTGGCGATTACTGCCATTATTGTTAAAGATAATAAATATCTCATCGAAAGAAGGTCACCTTCTAAAAAAAGATTTCCGGGCAAGTGGACAGTTCCGGGCGGAAGAATGGAAACAGATGATTATTTGAAACTGCCTAAGGATACTAAGTTTTATTGGTACAATGTTTTGGAAAGAACGTTGAAACGGGAAGTTAAGGAAGAAGTGGGCTTAGAAATAGACAACATTGAGTATGTGACAAGTTTAGCCAGAGTTCACGAAGATGGCGCGCCTTCGCTGGTTATTTCCTGTATGGCTGATTCTGTTTCCGGAGAAGTTACTCTCCAGGAAGGGGAAACTGACCAATTTGCCTGGGTAACCTTAAAAGAAGCGAAAGATTATGATTTAATTGATGGGATTTATGATGAGCTTTGGATGGCGGAAAACCGTCGAAAGGGAATTAAGGAAGAATGGAAAAGACAAATATGAATTGTCCTAAATGTAATTGTCTAATGGAGATTATTAAAAAAGATATTAGTCATGACTTTAAAAAAAACAAGGAATATGACCGTATAGCCTATGTTTGTCGGAAAGATGATGTTTGGCTAACCTTGGAAATTCCTAAATCACAGATTCCTAGTGTTAGTTAACCGTTTTCAAAATTCTTCAGAGTTGTAATGAACTTGTTCCCAGAGTTCAATTTTGCCGTTAAAATTATCAAAGAAGTCCAATTCTTTTTTGACCAAATCAAGACTTTCAAAAGGCTTGGTAATTTCTTTGGCCACATCTTTTCTAAAAATCCATGTGTATTTGCCTTCTTTATTGCCTTTTAGTTTTCCTTGAGGGTTTTCCACAATAAAAGTCAATAATAGTTTATCATCCATCGATTCCTTGGTGGCTTTATTAATAACATAATAGTGGGCAATTAAAGCCAGTTTCGGTTCTCCTGTCAGTCCGGTTTCTTCCAGAAGTTCCCTTTTGGCTGCTTCCACAAAGTTTTCTCCATAATTAACTTTGCCTGCCGGTAAACCCTGGCTGCCATAAAACGGCTGCTTAAGCCGAGTATAAAAAAGATACTGCTTTTCCTTATTAATTTCCCGTGTACAACAAATGCGGACAGAAATTTTGGCCTGCTGAATAATTTTTACTGCTTTGGTATCTAAGTGACTGGCATATTCTTTGCCTTTGACCGTCAAGGAATAATTTTTTTGTTTCTTTTCCACCCAACCTTTCTTAAGTAATTGATCAAGGTGAAACTGAAATTGATTGTTTTCCATTTGAGCCGATGGCTTTAACTGCGAATAAGTTAGTCCTTGCGCAAATAAAAGTTTGTTTAGTATTTTTAACTGGATTGGATGATCTTGGTTCATGAGCCAATTCTATTCGCTGTCTAAGAAGAAGTCTAGTCAAGAGGACTTGACTGAAAACTTCAGGTTTACACCTGGAAGGTGTTACACGTTCACACCTTTGTTGTTGAGGCTAATTTTAGGGACAAAATAAGACACGTGCCTTATTCTGTCCCTGATTTCTTTAGGTTTAGTGTGTTATGATTAATACATATGCCTAATGATTTGGCCGAAAAAGTCAAGGATTTGGAAAAAAGGGTTGAAGTTTTGGAAAAAATTGTTCTGCGGCCTGGATTCCAGATTTATGATGCCGAGGAAAAAGATAAGCCCAAGAAAAATAAGAATGAAAATTTTTGTCACGGTTAAGCCGAGAAGGGTGAAACTGCCAAAGAGAAAGTTTGAAAGTAATTATTTAAGCTTCCTTGTCAGGCAATGGAGGCTCTTCTGGGGGTAAGAATTCTTCACCGCCGGATTGTGTTTGAGAGGCATATTCACCTGGTCTTAACCACTGCACATAAGTACAGCCGGTGGCCACTTTTTTTTCTTTATCCCAGCCAGAGGTAGAGCATTTTTTCATTTTTTTACCGTTAGCCGTGGTATATAAAACTAATTTTGCCCCGCAATTTGGACAAACTTCATCCAATTCCTCAGTCGATAAGATCATCCTAAGAAACTAATCACAGCCTTCAGCTTTTTTAGTTTCTTTATTCCAAACATTGGTGGAACATTTTTTCATTTTCTTACCCAAACGGGTGACATTAAGAACCAAAGGGGCACCGCATTTTGGGCATTTTTCATCTAAAGTTTTTGGTTCAATTGCCAGCCACTTGACATAGTCACAGCCTTCACTCTGGCGTGTCTCTTTGTTCCAAATATTTTTTGAACAGCGCTGAAGCTTTCTTCCGGTCGCAGTTTCGGAAATTTCGGCTAATGGGGCACCGCATTTTGGGCATTTTTCTTCCATAAACATAATATACCAGAATTTTTATTAATTTTCATTAATCTCTTTTGCTTGATTTTTGGTGATTAGTTTCTTAGGATGATCTTATCAGACTGATAACATAATTTTATGTTAAAGAAATTAATTTTTTTATTTATCATTTTTGGCTTTGGGGTTTTTAATTTTTCCCATCCGGTTTTTAGCCAAGAAAACCCCCAAGAAAACAAAAATGTAGTTTTGCCTCAGGGGCAAACAGTCAATGCTGATTATTTTGCTGCAGGAGATTCGGTCACTCTCTCTGGAACGGTTAATGGAGATGCTTATTTGGCAGGCGGCAATATTTTAGTGGATGGATTAATTAATGGTGATCTTTTAGAAGCCGGTGGAAATGTAAATATTAATGGGGAAATTAAAAATGATTTGCGGGTTGTCGGTGGCCAGGTCACTCTTTCCGGGGTAATCGGCGGTAATGTCACCGTAGTAGGAGGGTCAATTAATTTAACAAATACCGCAAAAATTAATGGTAGTTTGGTCGTGACCGGTGGCTCAGCTATGGTTTTTAGCCCCATTGGCAAAGGAATTAATGGAGCCTGTGGACAAATGACATTAGGGAGCAGTGTTGGGGGTGATGTTTTCGTTGCTGTCAGTCAGCTAACTCTTTCTTCCCAAGCAAATTTGTCAGGAAAATTAACTTATTTGAGTCAAAATGAGGCTCAAATTGACCAAGGGGCAAAAGTTGCGGGTGAAGTGGTGCACCAGTCTCCCCCTTCTTCTCAAAAAAATGTCCCTAATCAAAAAGCACTAGCCGGAATAGGTTTTTCCTTAAAGTTAATTGACCTTCTCTCTTCTTTAGTTGTCGGCCTTTTATTGTTGCATTTTTTCCCGGTCTTTTCACAAACGACTCTTAAACAATTGCCTCGCCAGCCTTGGAAAGTCCTGGGGATAGGCTTTCTTGTTTTATTAATTACACCAATAATAATATTTATTTTGTTAATAACTTTAATTGGTGTGCCCTTGGCTTTAATTCTTTTGGCTTTATTCCTTTTTGCTATCTATCTAGCGAAAATTTTTATTGCTATTTTTTTAGGACAGAAGTTGTTGCAGACCCTGCATCGGGAATCTAAATTAGGCTGGTCACTTTTTCTTGGTTTAATTATTTGGGGAATCATTTCCTTTGTACCTTTATTAGGTTGGCTTTTGCTGATGATTGGCCTTTGGTTTGGCGTAGGCATGGTGATCCTTTCCGTCAAAGAACTGTATTCTTTACTCAGAGGTAAAAATTTGCTTTAAAACATTTGACCAATTTCTTCTGGTAAACTGTCAAGAATATCCATTAATTCACCTTGGCTCACGTGTCGACTGACAACATTAATGACACCGCGAACAATTTCTTCTGTTCCTTTATTGTCAAGGGAATAAGGAAAACCTTGCCTTATCCGGTTCAGAAATTCTTCCTGCGAAAGCCTTTGAGGGACTTGGCTCGGACGCCATCCTTCATAATAAAAGCCGCGCATTAACATTGGTAATTGGGCGGCCAAATCAGTTGCTTCCTCAATTGTTAACCGGTCACGCAGAGTTTGCAGTACCGAACGTAATGCCTGGTAAGCTTGATCTCTCCGGCCTTGCCAACCAAATTCTTCTTCGACTTCCTTTAGCCAGATATTAGTTGTTTGGAGAGTTTCATCAAAGGAATCTAAACCTGTACTCATGCTACCAAGATAGTTTTTGTTTTTTAAGGTCATGATAAAAATGAGTCAGATTTTGGTAACAAGCTAAAGCTTTTATCCTTTTCTTGCTATTTTCTTACGATCTTTTCATTCTATTTTGTAACTTTTTTTTTAAAACAGATTCCAGGCGGAGAGAAATAGATTTAGGTAAAAAGATGTCATACTCAAAAGTTTTAACTATTTTAGCGATTTTTTTTATTGGCACCATTGTTATTGACTATGGCTTTGGCCATCTGACTAAACGGCTAAAGAATTAAAGCCAAGGGCACACCAATTAAAGTTATTAACAAAATAAATATTATTATTGGTGTAATTAATAAAACAAGAAAGCCTATCCCCAGGACTTTCCAAGGCTGGC
>JAMCYY010000013.1 GCA_023473205.1 Patescibacteria group bacterium | reverse complement strand
GGAGTCCTTCGACAAGCTCAGGACTTTCAGTCTTGAAAGCGGAAGAAAAAAAAAAGGAGATTCTATGAAAACCGTTTCCCTTAGGGATTTACTTGAGGCTGGTTGTCATTTTGGTCATCAAACAACCCGTTGGAACCCGAAAATGAAGCCGTATATTTTTACGGCCAGAGATCGGATTCATATTTTTGATTTAGTTAAAACTAAACAAGGTCTGGAAGCAGCGGCCTCCTTCGCGGAAATTACCGCGGCCAATGGTGGCAAAATTATTTTTGTCGGTACTAAAAGACAAGCTCAAGATTTAGTTAAAGAAGCAGCACAAAAGATTAAGATGCCTTACATGACTGAGCGATGGGTTGGTGGTTTAATTACCAATTGGGAGCAGATGAAAAAAAGGCTTAGCCATTTGGCTGATTTGAAATCAGGTAAAGCCGAAGGCAGATTTAAAAGCCGGACTAAAAAGGAAAATTTGCTCATTGACCGCGAAATTACCAAAATGGAAAAGATTTTTGGCGGAGTAGCTGATTTAACAGAAATTCCTGCGGCTGTTTTTGTTACCGATGCCAAAAAAGATGAGGCTGCCTTAAAAGAAGCAAGAAACCGCGGAGTTAAAACAATCGCTATCGTTGATACTAATGTTAATCCTGATTACGTTGATTTTGTTATTCCTGCTAATGATGATGCGACTAAGTGCTTACAGTTGATCATTGGTTTTATGGCTGAAGCAATTGAGGAGGGAAAGAAGAATAAAGGAACAGGGAATAAGGAACAGGGAATAGTCAAAGAAGAAAGTAAGGAACAATCAACAGTGAATAGGGAACAGTCAGAGGAAAAACCAAAGAAAAAGGTAGCGAAAAAAACCACTAAAATTGAAGCTAAAGAAGGGAGTACTAAATGAATATTACCGCTGATCAAATTAAAAAATTAAGGGAAGTTTGCGGAGCAGGAGTAATGGAATGCCGTAAAGCTTTAGAAGAAGCCGAAGGCAATATGGATAAAGCCATGGAAATTATTCATGCCAGAGGACTTAAACTTGCAGAAGAAAAAAAAGAAAGGGTGACTAAACAGGGAATGATTGAATGTTATTCCCATGGCGGTGGAAGAGTCGTGAGCGTCGTTGAATTACTTTGTGAAACAGATTTCGTTGCCAGGAACGAAGATTTTCGGACCTTTGCCCATGAAATTGCCATGCAGGTGGCAGCCATGAAGCCAAAATCAGTGGAAGAGCTTTTAGAACAAGAGTATATTCGTGACCCTGGTAAAAAAATTGCTGACCTTCTTAATGGTTTAGTAAGCAAAATCAGGGAGAATATCAAAATTGGCCGTATTGCACGTTTTGAATTAGGCGAGTAAAATTTACTTATGGATTTTACAGATTCAAGAGACTTGATGTCTCAAGCAGTAGATCACTTTAAAAGAGAAATTGCCGCAATTCGGACGGGCAGAGCTGTTCCAGCTTTAATTGAAAATATTCCGGTTAACGCTTATGGCGGGGCAGCCAGGATGACAGTTAAAGAATTAGGAACAATTACTACTTCTGACGCGCAAACTTTAGTTGTTCAGCCTTGGGACCTTTCAGTAATTGGGGAAATCCGGCAGGGAATTCTAGCCGCCAATGTTGGGTTAACTCCGGTAATTGATAATAATATTATCCGCATTTCGGTTCCTTCTTTGACCACAGAGCGGCGTCAGGAATATGTTAAGCTGCTTCACCAAAAAATGGAAGAAACCAGGGTTTCTCTCCGTAATGTCCGCCAGGACAAGATGAAACTAATTAAAGCTGTTTTTGAGGATAAGAAAATCTCAGAGGATGAGAAATTCAAAGCAGAAGAAGACTTGCAAAAAATTACTGATGAATTTGTGGAAAGTGTTGATGAGCTGGGAGAGAAAAAAGAACAAGAGATAATGACAGTTTAAGATCTCGTTATTTCATTAGCTTGCTATCCTGTTTTACTTCGTAGTATTGGGCTTTAGCCCACGCCACTGTATTAATTTCTTGCTTTTTTTGTTTTTTACTTGACAAAAAAGAAGATGAATTGTTAATATTAATACAATATATAAGAAATAAGTAAATATGAGTGTAGAAGCAATTGGTGATCTTCCAGATGTTTATGGAATTAATAGCCTTTTTCGTTATTTATTAGAAGTTTGCCTTATAAATCCTGGGAAAAAACAATCTTTAGGGACGGATCTTCGGAGAGGTCACGATAGAGCATTAAATGATACTATCGGCGGTAGTGGTTTTGAACCTAATTTCAGATTGACCATGATAACTACTTTTTGTTCATTTTATCAACTTAGATTCGGTAGATCACCTTTAGCAAAAGACACTGGAGATGATAAGAAGCTAGCAAGATAGCAATTTACTTTCGGCGTCGACTGAAGTCGACTACTACGATTACTTGTGATGCCCGTGGTACCCCTGATACTTTTGATTATTTCCTCTTCACTGTAAATTTTTCCATGGAAACCCGCAAAACTTTTTCCCTGTTTTTATTAATACACCGCGGTGGAGGCAGAGTCGTTGCCAAAAATGGGGTAGAGGTTAAATTATCAATACAAAGCTTTAAAGCAATTTGAAACATGCCTAAAGAAACCATATTTTCTTCTTTGTAAACCTGAGCAAACTCTTTGGCCATAAGCCCGGCGTCCTGAGAGCCAACCACAAAAGAAATTAAAGTCCCGGCATTGCCAAAGATCGCTTTTTGCAAATCCTCGCCCAACTGGCCCACATATTGATTGGCTAAACATAAACACAAGCGGTATTTTCTGGCTTCAGAAAGAATTTTAATAAAAGCGCTGGTGGCAAAATTTTGAAACTCATCTACATAAAGATAAAAATCCCTTCTTTCTTCTTCGGCAACCCGGATCCGGTTCATGGCCGCCAGCTGCAGTTGGGTAATAATCATCGCGCCTAAAAGTGCGGCATTATCTTCACCAATTTTGCCTTGGGAAAGATTGACCAGTAAGACTTTTCCTTCATTCATAATTTCTTCCAAGTTAATGGTTGAATGATAAGTGCCAATAATCTGGCGGATGGTTGGGGAAGAGGTAAATTGGCCAACTTTATTCAAAATGGGTGAAATGGCTTCAGATTTAATCTTCGGGTCCATTTTTTCGAATTCATTAACCCAAAAGCTTTTGAGGACTGTGTTGTCTAAATTATCAACGACTTTTTTCCGGAAATTATTATTTGTCAAAAGGTCAATAACTTGTACTAAAGTCGGTTCTTTAGTTTCCAGCAGAGTTAAAATAGTATTGCGCAGGATATATTCCAAACGCGGACCCCAGGAATAGGAATAGAGTTTGTAAAAAATAGCCACAATATTGGAGGCAACTAATTCTTTGTGCGCCGGGTTTTTAACTTCCAAAGGGTTTAAATGAAAAGGGTGGTCAGTATCCGAAGGATCAAGGTAACAAGTTTCATTAATGCGATATGAGGGGATATAATCAAGCAAAATTTCGGTTAAGTCGCCATGAGGGTCAACCACGGCTAAGCCTTCACGGTTGCGCAAATCATTGATGGCCATATTAGCAATTAAAGTGGATTTGCCAGTACCGGATTTACCAATAACATAAACGTGTCGCCTTCGGTCTTTTTTCTTGATGCCGAAAGTCGTGACTTTATTTTTATATTCTGCTCTGGCAAAAAAATTAATCTCTTTTTTTTCTTCTTCTGAATCAGTGGAGATAGGTAAATTTTGCGGCGGCTCGCTCATCGCTTCTTGGGTCCAGGCAATATTTTTAATTCCGGCTAAAGCTTTTGCCGCCGGGTGCCAAATTGAAGCCAGTTCATCTAAATTTAAGACTTGGTTTCCGGGTACCATTTCAAAAGAGCGGTTTAAAAAGGCTTTTAAGAATTTTTTTTGTCTAAAGGCCAGAGGTTTTTTTAGTTTAAAACGATTAGACTCGCTTTGATAAGCAGAAAAGGCACTGGCGAGTGTATTTAAGTTTGCTTCAGAATTAGCTACCATTTTTATTCCAGTCCAAAAGCCGCCGCTGCCAATTTTTTGGGTAATTTGTTTAGTTTGGGGATGAGGCAAGGATCGGCCTTCAGGACCAGGAATACCTTTATCAATTAAGCCTTGGGCAAAATTTTGCCAGCCGTCAGCGCGGGAAATTAAAATTTGGATGGCAAGAAAATCATTGGGTCCGGCTTTTGACATCATGCCTAAAACTCCGGAAATCGGATCAGCGTCTTTTAAATCGCGGAAAGTTTTTAGCGGTAAATAAAATTTATTTGCCAAAACCATTTGGCCAAGAAAGGGCTTAAATTGGGATAAAAAGTTTTTCAAATAATCTTTAGGTAGGGGAGTTAAAACACATTCCGGATATTGGGCAGTAACTTGGCTTTCAACATAAGCCTGCATGCTTTTAGGACAAACAATTAGAAAGTGGATTACCTGGTCAACGCAGGCAATTTCAAAAGCTAAGGAAACAGGGGGTTTAAAAGAAAAAATTGTTTTTTTCGGTAAATTGGAAAAAGAAGTAAAAAGTTGAGCAGCGGCTTCAGGGGTTTTTTCACAAGACTTAGGTAAACGGATCTCTAAAATTGAGAATGGCAAATCTTCAGGCATGATAAAATTGTAACACAAAATTAATAAACACGCTCAAAAGTTAAAATTCAAAAGTCAAAGCTATAGCGTAAAAGTGAAAAGTATTTATGTAAATAGAGTTTTTAACTTTAAGTTATAGTTTTGAGTTTTACGCTTTGAGTTTTGAGTTTTTTTATACTGGCTTTGCCAAAACAATCAGTCTCTTCCACGAAGTCCCTGGCGGCCAGCAGGTTTGCAAAACCAAGCGTTCTTCTGAAGTTTGTTCTGTTAACCAGCGGACATCATCGGCCGTAGTAATAAAATGGTCAACAACTTTATAGGTATATTTTTTTTCATTGTAAAAGATGATCACTTCATCACCGCTAGTGAGTTCTTTTAACATATAGAAGACGGCGTTATAACGGGTAACATTTAAGGGGGAATTGGTTGAGTGGGAAAAAAGGTAAATATTGCCGCCCTCACCGGGAAATTTAGTGCCTTGGGCATGGCCAACCCCGTTTTTAAGAAGTTCTTTATATTCTTTTTCATCACTGGGATTAACATTAGGGATAACTTTGGAGGCAGCAGAAATTTTGGGAATAACTAAGGAAAAATCAGTGGTTACTTTATATTGGGCAGCTTCAGAAGCGATTTGTTCTTTTAGCTTTAGTTCTTCCGCTTGCTTTTGGGCGGCTTGGGTTAAAAGCGGGGCATAGGTTTGGGTTAATTTTTCCGCCTTTTTTTGATTAAGCCGGTAAGTAAGATCTTGTTTTACTAAAGGAAAAGCAAAGACAATGATTAAAATTAATGCCCCTACAATTAAACCGTTGCCAATGCCTTTAATAAAAGAAGCCAGCGGCAGTCGTGGTCGTGCCCGCAGGGTCTCTCCTTGCGGAATCGGCGAGGCAAGATACTCCTGTTTTTTGCCTTTTGGCCAGTGAGAATCATATAAAATTATTTGCATAATTTTTAATTTTTAAAAATTAGAACATTAAAAATTGAATATTTGAATAAAAATTTAAAATTTAAAATTAAAAATTTAACTTACCCTCTAGTATTTCTGCGTATTATCCTGGATTAAGCTTGAAAATTCAAGTAAAATTAAGAAAGATAGTCTTGGTTATTTATTTTTTTAAATCCTATAGTTTTTATAAAGAAAAATTTATTGCCTCATAGTTCAGAGCACAAAGAGAGCTTAAAGTGCAAAACTTTTGATTTTTGCGTTTTGAATTTTGACTTATTTAATGTATACTTTCCCTCATGGCACTCTTAATTTTTATCTTAATTTTTTCACTTTTAATTTTTGTCCATGAGCTAGGCCATTTTTTGGCAGCCAAGAAATCCGGTATTTATGTTGAGGAATTTGGTTTTGGCCTCCCGCCGCGAATCTGGGGTAAAAAAATTGGCGAGACACTTTATTCAATTAATGCCCTGCCGATTGGTGGCTTTGTTAAGATGTATGGGGAAGACGGCGAAACTGGGGGTGAGAAGCGGAAAGTGGGAAATGAGATAAAGGGCAGAGAATTTTATTCAAAGCCGATTTGGAAAAGAGTGATTGTTATTTTGGCCGGAGTGACCATGAATTTACTTTTGGCCATTGTCAGCTTTACGATTGTTTATTATATTTTAGGAATTCCTACTCCAACCAATAAAGTGCAGGTAGTAGATGTGGAAAAAGATTCGCCAGCCGAAAGTGTGGGCATAAAAGCCGGGGATACAATTGTTTCTTTAGCAGGAGAGAAAGTCACTACCAATAAAGCCTTGGCAAAAATAGCGACGGCTAAAGCCGGAGAAAAAGTTGAGCTGGAAGTTAAAAGAGAAGATGATCCTTGTCAAAGTAAAGTTTTGGGCGGGATGACCAGCGAAAAGGAAAGCTCGCTTCTTAATGAAAATAGTTTTTGTCGGAATGGAGAGCTGGTTTTTTTAATTACACCAAGAAAACTGTCACCAGAAAAAGCCGTAACCCAAGGCCCTTTAGGTGTCATAATTAGTGATTCAGAATTTAGTAAAAATTATCCGGTTTGGCAAATTCCTTTTTTAGGGGCTAAGGAAGGCTTTGTTGAATCAATTGCTTGGGGCGAAAATGTTTTAAAGGCTTTAGGCAGTATGGTCTTTGGAATTTTTGTTAAAGGCCAGGTACCGAAAGACATTAGCGGGCCAGTTGGAATTTATCAAATTACCAAGGAAGCAGCGAAAAGCGGCATAGTGGCAATTTTAAGTTTACTGGGGATTTTGTCTGTTAATTTGGCTATTATGAATGTTTTGCCCCTGCCAGCTTTAGATGGGGGAAGGCTGGTCTTTTTGGGTTATGAAGCAATTTTCAAGAAAAAAAGCTGACCAGCGGATTGAAGGCTGGGTTAATACTGTTGGCCTGGCTTTACTCATTTTGTTAATGGTTTTGATAACCATCAATGACATCAGCCGCCTAATTCATCCTTAAATTAACTAACTTTTCTTAGGTTAACTTCAATGTTTTCTATTTATTGATTTCTACTCCTTGTCAATTAATTTTCACTCCTTACTGGCACCAAATTACGCTATAGCGTAATTTGGTGCCACTTTAAAAGAAAACCTTTTGAGGGGTGTCCGGAAAGATGATTTGATTAAATGAATAATTTATTACAAAATATTCTTATGGTAAATATTTTTACATTACAGGAGTTACGTATTTTTAATGTCATCCCGATGTATACCCCTTCGCTTTGAATTTGTAGTGAATATTGAACAAATTCAAAGCTACGGAGGTATTATAAATTTGTAAAATGGAGTATAAGGAGTATATATCGGAGTTTTAAATAGATTGCTTTGCTACGGCGTGTACCAGTCAGTACGTGGTGCA